>JAQGKN010000414.1 GCA_028290085.1 Hyphomicrobiales bacterium | reverse complement strand
AACAGGAACTCGGCTTCGACCTGTTCGAGCGCCTGCCAAACCGCCTCGTGCTGACGATTGCGGGCGAGCGCTTCCTGCGCGAGGTCGAAGGCATTTTCGAGCGCGCCGAACAGGCGCTCGGCACGCTGGAAGCGCGCTCGCCCGACCAGCGCCTCTCGATCTCGGTAGGCAGCGACCACGCCTGGTATTTCGCGCCGAAGATCCGCGATTTTCTGGCCCGTTATCCCGACGTGACGCTGGGCTTTCGCGTCTACAAATCAGGCGAGGCGCTGGAAGCGCTGGATCGCGGACAGGTCGAGATCAGCTTCGGCATCTTTCCCGACCTGCCGCGCACGCTGGAACGCCGCGCCATCGTCGCGACCACCCTGTCGCTCGCCTATAATCCACAGGAGTTTGGTGGCCGCAGAAAGGCCCCTGCGCTCGCCGAGCTCGCTCGCCACCGCCTGATCGTGCCGCCGCAATCGACCGTGACGCGCCGCCTGATCGAAACGCATCTGGGCCCGAGCATCGAACGCGCAGCATCGCTCATCGAAGTGCCGACCTGCGAGACTGCGGCGACTTTCGTGGAAATGGGCGTCGGCCCGGCCATCGTGCACACGCTCTGCATCGAGCGAATGCTGTCGCGCCATGTGCAGGCTGTCGATCTCGGGCCCCGTTCCGGCACGCTCGCTTTCTCCGCCGTCTTCCGCAAGGGCGCCCTGCGCGCGCCCCTCGCGCAGGCGCTGATCGACCAGATCACGGAGAGCGAGGCAGGTTAAGCGCAGGTTTACCTACCCTACACGAACACCGAAGTTTACTCGGGGGTTCGGTACCCCTAGTCTCATGCTCAAAGTCGGAGAGGAAACCACAAGGACGGGCGCAAAAAGCGCCTGCGCGGCAAAGCCCCAAGGGGTCACAGCCTCGCCATATCCTGCCTCTCCATGTTGCAAAGGGCGGGGACGCGGAATGGGCCAGTATCGCGTGACAGTAGACACCGGAGGAACATTCTCCGATTTCGTCTATGTGAACGAAGACACCGACGAGGTGACGATCGCCAAGATCCCCTCGACTCCCGACGATCCCTCACGTGCCATTCTGGCGGGCGTGCAGGTGCTGCTCGACAAGGGCGTGCGCCCCTCCGACATCACCTATTTCTGCCACGGCACCACCGTCGGCACCAACGCTTTGCTCGAAGGCAAGGGCGTGCGCACCGCGCTGCTCGTGACTAAGGGCTTTCGCGGCATCTATGAAGTGCAGGAGCAATCGCGCCCGCACGGCCCCGTCATCTTCGACATCATGTACGACCGTCCGACCCTGCTGGTGCCCGCCAGCCTGACGGCCGAAGTGCCCGAGCGCGTGTCGTTCAAGGGCGAAGTGCTGGAGGCGCTCGACGAAGCCGCTCTACGCGAGGCGCTGCAGCCTCTCAAGAACCGCGAGATCAAATCTGTTGCGGTCTGCCTGTTGTTCTCCTTCCTGCATCCCCAGCACGAACAGCGCGTCGGCGAGATCGTCGCCGAGGAGCTGCCCGGCGCGGGCGTTTCGCTCTCGTCGGAAATCGTGCCGCAGATCCGTGAATATTACCGCCTCTCGACGACGGTGATTAACGCCTATCTCCAGCCGATCCTCGAGCATTACATCGCCAATCTCGAAAAGCGCCTGTCGCAGGCCGGTGTCGAGACGAAGCAGAAATACATCATGCAGTCGAACGGCGGCATGTCGACCTTCGCGGCCACCGCAAAAAAGGCCGTTGCAACCGTGCTCTCGGGACCGGCGGGCGGCATCACTGCCTCAGTTCAGGCCTGCCGCACAACCGGATCTGAGAACCTCATCACCTTCGACATGGGCGGCACGTCCTGCGACGTCGCGCTTATCAAAGACGGCGAGCCCTCGGTTTCTCATCGCGGCAAGATCGACGGGCGCGACATCGCGCTCCCCATGATCGACATCAACACGGTGAGCGCGGGCGGCGGCACTCTGGCGCGGGTCGACCGCTTCGGCACGCTCGAAGTCGGCCCAGAAAGCGCGGGCGCAGTGCCCGGCCCCGCCTGCTACGGACGCGGTGGCACGCAACCCACCATCACCGATTGCAACCTCGCGCTCGGCTATCTCGGCGAAGACAATTTTCTCGGCGGCAAGATGCGCCTCGACAAGCAGGCCGCGATGCGGGCAGTCGAGAGCGTGGCGAAGCCCCTCGACATGGATCCACTCGACGCCGCCGATGGCATCGTGCGCATCATCAACGTGAAGATGCAGGAGGCCGTGAAGGCCATCTCCACCATGCGCGGCCATGACCTTCGCGACTTCATGCTGCTCGCCTTCGGCGGCGCCGGTCCGCTGCACGCGGGCCGCATCGCCGCCGAACTCGGCATGGCCGGCGTAATCGTGCCACTCTTCCCCGGCGTCTATTCCGCCATGGGCCTCGTCATGTCCGACGTGAAGCACGATTATGTGCGCTCGCGCCTCAGTAATCTCGCGCGCATCGACGAGGCCACGATCGACGCGCAATTCGCCGATCTCGTCGAAAACGCCCGCGCAGAGCTGAAAACCGAAGGCTTCGGCGAGGCGAGCATCGAAATCGAGCGCGCGCTCGACATGCGCTATGCGGGCCAGGGCTACGAGATCACCATGCCGCTCCCCGCCTCGCTCGGTGAAGGCGCCCTCGCGCAATTGCGTGCAGCATTCGATGAAGCGCACCGCCAGATGTTCGGCCACACCGCCCCAAACGAGCCCGTCGAAATTGTCTCCTACCGCCTGCGCGGCGTCGGACGTGTGTCGCCTGTCAAGCTGCCGAGTTTCGAGCCCACTGGATTGAAAGTGGAGGACGCAATTCGTGAGCGGCGTGCCATGCGCTTCGACGGTGCTACGCTGGAATGCCCCGTCTACCAGCGCGAAAAGCTCGATGTCGGCGTAACCTTTGAAGGCCCGGCCGTCGTTGATCAGCTCGATTGCACAACCGTCGTCTTCCCCGGCCAGACCGTTCGCGTCGATTCCCACAAGAACATGATCATCACCATGGGAGGCGTCTGACATGCGTACGCTCAACCCCGCAAAAATCGACGCCGTCGAACTCGAAATCATCCGCGCGAGCCTCGACGGAATCGTGCAGGAAATGCAGAACTCCCTTTTCCGCACCGGCTTCTCGACCATCGTGCGTGAATCGCAGGATGCCTCCTGCGCCATCATGGGACCCGACGGCGAAGTCATCGCGCAGCACGTCGTGCTGCCCCTGCATATCGGCGCCTTCCCCGCCTGCTGCGCCGCCGTGCTGCGCACCTATGACGACATCGAGGAAGGCGACGCCTTTCTCATCAACCACCCCTACGAGGGCGGCAGCCCCCACGCGCCCGACATGGCGGTCATCACGCCCGCATTCTTCAACGGCGAGCTGATGGGCTTCTGCGGATCGATCGCGCACAAGAGCGATATCGGCGGTCCGGTTCCAGGCTCCTGCTCGGGCCAGGCGAAGGAGACCTTCAACGAAGGCCTGCATCTGCCCGCCGTGCGCTATCAGCGCACGTTCCAGCGCAACACAGAGATCGAACGCATCATCGCCGCCAACAGCCGCACGCCCGAGCTCGTGCTCGGCGACATTCGCGGTCAGCTCGGCTCCAGCCGCCTTGGTGAACAGCGCCTGATCGAACTGATCTCGAAATTCGGCCGCGACGAATCCGTCGCCTGCTTCGCGCGCCTGCTGCAATTGGCAGAGCTGAAAATGCGCGCTGCCATTTCCGAGTGGAAAGACGGGCGCTATGAGGCCGAGCGTTTCGTCGACGACGATGGCGTCGATCTCGAAAAGCCCGTGCGCATCCATGTCGTTGTCGAGAAGAAGGGCGACCGCCTGCATTTCGACTTCACCGGCTCCGCCGACCAGACCAAGGGCCCCGCCAACATCCGTCCGCCGCTGGTCAAGGCCGCCGTCGGCTATGTGCTGATCTCGCTGGTAGACCCGCACATCTTCATCAATAGCGGCCTGCTGCGTGCCTTCACCATTGATGTGCGTGAAGGCAGCGTGATGAACCCGCGCTTCCCCGCCCCCGTGAACACCTACAACCCGACCGTCCATGCTCTCGTGGAGGCGCTTTATGGCGCGCTCACCGACATCGTGCCCGGTATGGCGCGGGCGGATGGCTGCGGCAGCCGCTCGATCATCCTGGGCGGGCGCAGCACCTACACCGGCAAGGGTTACGTGCAATACGAAATCCTGGGCGGCGGCGGCGGCGCGCGTGCGTTGAAGGACGGCGCCTCGGGCACCTCCGTCAATCAGTCCAACGCCAAGATCGCGCCCATCGAAATCATCGAGAGCGAATTCCCGACACGCGTGCAGCGCTTCGAGCTGATCCCGGATTCCGGCGGCGCGGGCAAATTCCGCGGCGGCCTCGGCATCCGCCGCGAATATATCAACCTGGAAGATGCGCGCTTCTCGATCCGCTCGACCAAGCACATCATCGCGCCCAACGGCAATGCGGGCGGCGGCAAGGGCCGCACCGGCGACATCATCGTCAATCCCGGCACGGACGCCGCCAAGCGCCTGCCGACGCGCTATGCCGATTATCCCCTGAAGGCAGGCGACAAGTTCCAGCTCGACACACCGGGCGGCGGTGGCCTCGGCACAGCAGGCGAACGCGACATCGCACTGGTCCTGCGTGACGTGCGCGAGGGCTATGTGACCGTTGAAGGCGCACGCCGCGACTATGGCGTCGCGATCCAACGCGACGGCGACACGTTGAATGTGGATGAAGAGGCAACGCGGCGCCTGCGACAGGCGAACGCATAAAAAGTGAAGGCGCGGCACGCCGCGCCGTGGCATGATCGCACCAGGCCGAAGCTGCGCCATGAAGCGCGGCACGGGAGGAAACCGATGCAACAGTTCTCGATGAATTCGACGCCAGTTATCCGTCGCCATGTGCTTCTCGCCGCACTCGCCCTGTGCACCTTTGCCGGCTCAGCGCTGGCGCAGGAGAAGCTGATCCCGCTGCGGGTCGGCTACGACGGCTATTCCATGACGACCGCGCCCATGAGCTTCGCGCTCAAGAAGGGCATCTTCAAGAAGCATGGCATCGACCTCACCATGGTCTATGTCGACGGCGGCCCCACCCTGACGCAGGCGGTTGTCGGTGGCTCCGTCGATATCGGCCAGAACGGTTACACGCCAGCGATCGCAGCCGCGATCAACGGCGCCGACATCGCCTTCATCGGCGGCATTTCGAACAAGCTGCCCTTCCAGCTCGTGGTGAAGGACGGCATCAAGACCGCTGCCGATCTCAAGGGCAAGAAGATCGCGATCAGCCGCTACGGCTCCTCCACCGACACGGCTGCAACCTTCGCAGTTGAAAAACTCGGCCTGAAGCGCGCGGATGTCTCAATCCTGCAGCTCGGTGGCGAAGGCACGCGCACCGCAGCCATGCTGAGCGGCCAGATCGACGCCTCACTCGAACAGTATCCGCGCACCGCCGAGCTGATGGAACAGGGCTACCACGTACTCATCGACGTCACGGGCGTTGCGGGCGATTACCCCAACACGTCCTATGTGACGCGCCGCTCGTTCGCCGAAAAGAACCCCGACACGATCAAGCGCTTCATGGCAGCGGTTTCCGAAGGCATCCATTTCTTCAAGACTAACCGCACCGAGGCCGAGCAGGCCACCGCCGAATTCCTCAAGCTTAAAATCGACCACGTGATGGACGTCACCTACACGCGCTATGTCGACGACATCTTCCCCGATGTGCCCGCGCCTTCGCTCAAGGGCATCCAGATCGTGCTCGACGAGCTCAAGGCGAAATTGCCCGCTGCTGCCAAGTTCACGCCAGAACAGCTCGTCGATACGCGTGCGCTGGATCAGCTGAAGGCCGAAGGCTTCTTCGACAAGCTGAAGAAGTAGATGAAGAGGTTGGGAGACAAATCCATGGACGCGCGCGTTTCGCCGAAAATGGAAGCCCGAGGGCTTCGCATTTCCTTCTACAATGAGCGGATCAAACGCCATCTGAATGTGCTCGATGGCATCGATCTCGCTGTCGCAGAGGGCGAACTCGTCTCAATCGTGGGCCCCTCCGGCTGCGGAAAATCGACGTTTCTCGCAGCGGTCGACGGTCTGACCCGAGTGAGCGGCGGTGAGGTTCGCATCGATGGGCGCGTGGTGACGAAGCCCGGCCCCGACCGCGCCATGGTGTTTCAGCACGACTCGCTGTTTCCCTGGCGCACGGTGCTGCAGAACGTTGTCTATGGAATTGAACTGCAAGGCGCGATGTCGAAGAGCGACATGCGCAATCGCGGTCGCAGCCTCGTGGAACTCGTGGGCCTCAAAGGTTTCGAGGATCACTTTCCGCATGAGCTTTCGGGCGGCATGCGCCAGCGCGTGAACATCGCACGCGCGCTGGCACCCGACCCGGAACTGCTGCTGCTGGACGAGCCCTTCGCCGCTCTCGATGCTCAGACGCGCGAATTCATGCAGGTCGAACTCCTGAAAATTCTCTCGCGCGCAAAGAAGACCGCGATCTTCATCACACATCAGATCGATGAAGCAATCTTCCTGTCGAACCGAGTCGCCGTGTTCTCGGCCAGGCCTGCGCGCGTGAAGGAAGTGATCGAAATCGATCTGCCCAAGGAGCGCACGCTGGCGCTGAAACACCAGCCGCGCTTCCGCGATCTTCAAGAACATATCTGGCGTTTGATCGAAGAAGAATCGGCCAGGACCGGCCTCGTGACGGCCAGTTGAGGAGACGATCATGACGGCTTCAGCCGATATCGAAACATCGGGCCACGCGGACGAAGCCGAACAGGCTGCGCCGCGCTCGTCCTTCATCGCCCGCAACGAGAGCACGATCATCGGCACCGTCGCCGTGATCGCGTTCTTCTGCTTCTGGGAATATTCGGTGCGCGCGCTCTGGGTGAACCCGCTGTTCACCTCCTCGCCCCTACGCATTCTCGCGGCCGCGCAGACCATGATTGTCGAAGGCACGATCTGGCAGGACCTCGCGACCAGCGGCACGGAATTCGGCCTCGGCTACGGTCTCGCCGTCGCCATCGGCGTGCCGCTCGGCATTCTCATGGGCTGGTACAAGCGGCTCAACGCACTGCTCGAGCCCTTCGTCAATGCGCTCTACGCGACGCCGCGCATCGCGCTCCTGCCCCTCGTCGTCATCTGGTTCGGCATCGACCTCGGCTCGAAAGTCGCCATCGTGTTCCTGTCGACGGTCTTCCCGATCCTCGTGAACACCATGGTCGGCGTGCGCACGGTCGACCGCGACTTCATCAAGGTCGCTCGTTCCTTCGGCGCCTCCGACAGGCAATTGTTCCTCACCGTCGCCCTGCCCTCGTCCGTGCCCTTCCTGCTGACAGGCCTGCGGCTCGGCCTCGGCCATGCGCTCATCGGCATCGTAGTGGGCGAGATGTACGGTGCGACCTCGGGCATCGGCTACATGATGGCAATCGCAGGCGCGACCTTCCAGACGGACCGCGTCATGGTCGGCATCATCATCATCGCAGCGGCCGGAATGCTGATGACGCATGGGCTCAAGCTGATCGAACATCGTTTTGAAAAGT
>JAQGKN010000326.1 GCA_028290085.1 Hyphomicrobiales bacterium | reverse complement strand
GACGAGAAAGGCGAGCGCCGCGAAAGCTGCCATTCCTGGAATTCGAAGGGTCCAGATGCAAAAGCCCACGACTCCGGCCGCGATGGCCAGTGCGAGGCCGGGCACGAGCAGCAGCACTGGCCTCGCCCAACGTCTGCTGAGCGCGAGGCCGCCACGCTCGATGCCGATGGCGCAGAGGATTGCCAGCGCGGGGTAGAGCGGCAGCACGTAATGCGGCAGTTTCGTCGGGACTGCCTCGAACAGCAGCCAGGCCGGCACGAGCCATGCGAGCAGAAACGCCACTGGAGGGTCGCGACGCAACCGCCAGATTACGGGTGCTGCGAGCGCCACGAACGGCGCCATGGGCCACGCGGTCACCCAGAAAGCGAGCAGATAAGTACCTGGAGGCGCTCCGTGCGACTCCTGTGCCCCACCGACCTTGCCCAGCATATCGCCGCCCACGGAGTCCGTGAGGAAAGCACCTTTGGTCGCAAGCATGATGAGCACGAACCACGGCAGCACGATCGCCAGAGCCCACAGCAGTCCGATCACGGGGCGGGTCTCCCGAAGCCAGTCAGCCGAGCGGTCCTTGCCCGCCAGCAAGACTGCCGCGAACGCCGGGATCATGGGCGTGATCGGCCCTTTGATGAGCAGGCCTAAGCCAATGGCGGTCCAGAAAACGAAGGGCAACGCGATCCCGCGTTCGCCGGGCTTGGAGGAGCGCAGGTAAAGCCTTGCCAGCGCGCCCATGCAGGCCACCACGGTCGCGGCCATGACGGCATCGGTCTTGGCCAGTCGCGCCTCGACGCCGATGAGAATGGTCGACGCCAGCAGCAATGCGGCAAAAAAGGCGTGGCACCGCGACACGAACGGCAGAGCCGCCCAGTACGTGAGCAGGACAGTCGAAATCGCGCCGAAAAGCGAGACCAGCCGGTAGAGCCAAATCCGGTTGCGGGCATCGGGCACACCGAGGCGTTCCGCCGCACCCACAACGGCCGCCTGCATCCAGTAAATGCCGACAGGCTTCTTGTTACGGGCCTCGTCCTGAAAGCGAATCGAGACAGCGTCGCCCGTTTCCAGCATTTGCTTGGTCGCCTGCGCAAACCGCGGTTCGTCGCGATCCATTGGCTGCAGGGTGAAAAAGCCGGGCAGAAAAAGCGCCAGAGCGGCCAAGACAAGCCAAAACACCGCGCGCCGGTGCGACGCAAGTGTCTGATCCAGGGCCGTAGCGGCCGGCTCGATGATCCCAGCGATCGTCATGTGAGTCTCAAAATGCAGAGCCCCGGCGCTCTGCTCGATTCTGCCCGATCGGGCGCGCAGGCGCTTTTAGGACGAAGCAGGCCGAGCGGCAAGACTCGGCTCCATTGGCTAAGTCCAAGTTGCACTCCGTCTTTTACTGCCTTTTCATGCATTGAAAGGGGCAACCGTACGTCATGTGTATCCGGAGCGCGTTTAGTGCACGCGGACCAGCAATTTCGAATCCGGCCGGACAAGCTGCGGCGCGAACGCGAGATCAGGCTTTTGCGCACACTTCGTCTTTCTTTGACCGGGACTGGCGGGCCCGTCATGACTAGATCGAGCTGCGCAATGGCTGAGGCGCGCGCAACGAAGACTCCTGTGCACATTCGGCGCGCACCTCATTTTAGGCTGGCTCGCCTGAATGGTCGCGCCTTAGTTTCAAGTTCCGCATATGCGGGACTGGGGGGCTGCTTTTCATGAAGATAATAATGATTGCCGCATTGGGGCTGGCCGTTTCCGGCTGCGCCACAATCACGCGCGGGACCACCGATCAGATAACGATCAACTCAGAGCCCGCAGGCGCGCTTGCGACCACGTCGTCTGGCCTGACCTGTCCGTCCACGCCTTGCACCCTGGAGGTCTCGCGCAAGTCTGAATTCGTGGTCTCTTACAGCAAAGAGGGCTATTTACCTCAGCAGGTTCCTGTCGGGACCAAAATGGCGGGCGCCGGCGCAGCGGGATTGGCTGGAAACGTCCTGTTCGGTGGAATCATCGGAGTTGGCGTCGATGCATCGACCGGCGCGACGCTGGAGCATTTCCCCAATCCCGTGTTCGTGACGCTGCAGCCCGTCCCGCGTCTGGCCGCGCCGCGCGCGGCACGCCGGCCGGCGTCGAAGCCGAAAATAAAGGCCAACACGCCTGCGCCAGTTTCTTAAGGCACGGCAAGGTTTTGCTTTTATCCTCCAGAATTCGCCGGATTTGCGCGCCGCGTTTCGTGAATGAAAACTTGTGAGACCTGCGCCGCTCGCCCATTGTCCGGCGGCGATTCCTCACCTTGTGTCCTGCGAAGGAAACCCCATGCGCTTTGCTTGCCTTGTTGCCGTCACGTCTATCCTTTTCGCCCAGGCTGCTGTTGCCCAGGTCACCGACCCGGACATGAACTGTGCTGATTACCTGAAGCTCGCAGCCTCGGCAGGCCCCACGCCCAAGACCGGCGATGCCGCGATGGACAAGATGGCCGCCGACATCGACGGCAAGATGAACGCCTATTGCAAGGCGAACCCGAAGGCGAAGGCCATGGAAGCCGCTGAAAAGGCGATGGGCGGCTAATCCGCTAACGCATTCCGCTACCTGAAGAAAGGGCTCCTTCCGGGAGCCCTTTTTGTTTGTCGCTCAGTTCCTGAACGCAATTGCCGCCTTCGCCTTGTCGACGAGATCTTGCGGCGTTGCGTAGAGTTTGGCGATCAGCTTCTGCAATTCCGCGCCGGAGATCGGGCCCACATCGAGGTTGATGCGCTTGGCCTCTGCCAGCAGATCCGGGTCGGTCAGGGTTTCCATGAACG
>JAQGKN010000258.1 GCA_028290085.1 Hyphomicrobiales bacterium | reverse complement strand
GTTAACCTTAATTTGGGTTCAACTTAAGGAGTTATTAAGGCACGTTGATCAGCCAAGCATCAGTGAAGAATAGCTATTCCGCAGCAAACGCGTCCGGCGACTGACGCAGCGCGTCGCAAACTCCGTTAACGGCTGCCTCGACCTTCACGCGATCTTCACCCTCTCCCATGACACGGATGAGCGGTTCAGTACCCGACGGACGGATCACCAGACGCCCGCTTTTTCCCAGATCGCTTTCCGCCGCACGGATAGCGGCTTTGACATGCTCTTGGGAAAGCGGCGCCCCGCCGCTGTAGCGAACGTTTTTCAGCAATTGCGGATAGGGTTCGAAGCGATGACAGACCTCACTGACGGGACGGTTCTGGCGCTTCACGACTGCCAGAATCTGCAGGGCTGCGACCAGCCCGTCGCCTGTCGTCGTGTGATCGGACATGATGATATGTCCCGATTGCTCACCGCCGACGTTGTAGCCATCCTCGCGCATGCGTTCGAGAACGTAGCGATCCCCGACCGCCGTGCGCACAAGCGACAGGCCCAGCGTCTCCAGATGACGCTCGAGACCGAGATTGGACATGACCGTCGCGACGATGCCCGGTTTTGAAAGAAGCCCGTCCTGCATCCAGCTTTCGGCAATAACGGCCATTAGCTGATCGCCATCAACGAGATGCCCGCGCTCGTCCACGATCAGCACGCGATCGGCGTCGCCATCCAGCGCGATGCCAATATCAGCCCGCACTTCGCGAACCTTTTCAATGAGCTTTGCCGGTGCGGTCGAGCCGACCTCGTGATTGATGTTGAAGCCATCGGGTTCGACACCGATGGTGAAGACCTCCGCGCCCAGCTCCCACAAAGCTTCCGGCGCAACTTTGTAGCCGGCGCCATTGGCGCAATCGACCACGATGCGCAGGCCATCGAGCGACAATTGGCGCGGCAACGTGCGCTTGGCGAATTCGATATAGCGTGCCCGAACGTCATCGACGCGGCGCGCACGGCCAAGGGCGCGCGATTCCGAAAGCTGCGGACTGAGATCGCTGTCGAGCATCGTCTCGATATCGCGCTCGAAACTATCGGACAGCTTGAACCCATCGGGCCCGAACAGCTTGATCCCGTTGTCGGCGAAAGGATTGTGCGATGCCGAGATCATCACGCCGACATCCGCCCGCATGGAACGCGTGAGCATGGCAACGGCGGGCGTCGGCACCGGTCCCAGCAGCATCACGTCCATGCCAACCGAGGTGAAGCCTGCTACCATCGCATATTCGATCATGTAGCCCGAGAGACGCGTGTCCTTGCCGATGACGGCGCGGTGGCGATGATCGCCCCTCTGGAAGGCCAGCCCGGTCGCCTGCCCTACCTTCATCGCCAGCTCGGGCGTGATGAGTCCGTTCGCTCTGCCGCGAATGCCATCCGTCCCGAAATATTTGCGTCCCATGAATCTGTTCCCGAGCGATAGTGTAGCTTGCGACGTGCCGAAGCGGGTGGCGTCAGTCAAGCCTAGCCTCAACGGCTCCGCTTGTCCGCTTCGTGCGCCATTCATTGTGAATGAGGGTAGCGGCTCCGGCACGGCCACGATAGAAAGCACGTCATGCGCATCTACCACAATACAGCTTGCGGCACATCCCGCACCGTCCTCGGCATGATCCGCGATAGCGGTCGCGAGCCAGAAATCGTTGAATATCTCAAGACGCCGCTCAGCCGCGACGATCTGGTCAAGCTCCTGAAAAAGCTGGACCTGAGCCCGCGCGAAATCCTGCGCCGCAAGGGCACGACGCTCGAGGCGCTCGGCCTCGACGAGGCAGCCATGAGCGACGATGCAATTCTGGACGCAATCGCCGCCCATCCGATCCTGATGGAGCGTCCCATCGTCGTGACACCGGAGACCGCCCGCATCTGTCGCCCCGCCGAACGCGTGAAAGACCTGCTGACGCCCTGAGCGGGCTCAGTGAAGAATGGAACTGAACACCGGCAAGCTGACGATGGCTGAGAAGGTGATCAGCGCCAGCGCGGCCTGACGATACTGCTTGTCGGTGGAGCCCTTGAACACCTTGGCGCCAAAAACCAGGCCGAAGCCGTATAGCGGGACGGCCAAAGCCGCATAGGCGAGCGTCTGCAGTTCGAACATGCCACGCAAATAATAAGCGGCATCGGTCCCCAGCGCCGCCAGCGCGTAGAAAACCATGATATTGGCGCGCACCGTCGCCGCCGGACTGCGGCTGCCGAGCCAATAGGCGATGATGGCCGGGCCCGACACACCGGCCGCAGCACCGAGCACGCCGCCCACGAGCCCCACGCCGAAGGACACCGAGGGCTTCGGCTCGTTGTGGTAGCGCCAACCCGAGATCAGCACGCCCAGCATCGCCAGCACGAGAATATCCGTGCCCCAGCGCAGCGCCAGGGGATCCGCGCTCGAAAGGACCCAGGCGCCGAAAGGCGTCGCGATCCAGCTGCCGACCACCATGGGCATGACCTCGGGCATGCTGGCGCGCGGAATGGATTTCAGACCGTAGGGCATGGCCGTGCAGAAATCGACCAGGAAGAACAGCGGCACCGTCATCCGAGGTCCCAGCACCATGGAGGCCAGGGGGATGAAGATCAGTGCGCCGCCAAAGCCCGAAAAACCGCGCACGATTCCTGCGACCGAGACGACGACGATCAGGAACCATGTATGCGGCTGGGCGAGGATATCGCCGATGGCGGCCAGACTTGCGCCGTCGAACATCGGCACTCCTGTTGGAACGGGGACGCGAAGGCTCCGGCTCAGGCTGGCGGCTGCGCGCCGGCAGGGATATCAGATTACATGACTTTGCAAACGATTCGAATTCTGGGCATCGACCCCGGCCTGCGCAATATGGGCTGGGGCATCGTCGAGGCGCAGGGTTCGCGGCTGTCTTTCGTCGCCTGCGGGTCCGTGCATTCTGATGCCAAGCTCACGCTCGCCGACCGCCTCAGGCAATTGCATGATGGGCTCGCGGCAATCGTGCATTTGCACGTGCCGCACGAGGCAGCCGTTGAGGAAACCTTCGTCAACCGCGACCCGCAATCGGCCCTTAAACTCGGCCAGGCCCGCGGAATAGCGCTGCTCGTGCCCGCACTTGCAGGCCTGTCGGTCGCCGAATATGCGGCCAACCTCGTGAAGAAGACAGTCACCGGGGCCGGCCACGCGGAAAAGGCGCAGATCGCCATGATGGTGAAGGTGCTCCTGCCGCGCAGCGACGCTGGCAGCGCGGACGCCGCCGATGCACTGGCGATCGCGATCTGCCACGCCCAGCATCGCGGCGCACGCAAACTGGCCGCCGCCGTCGCCGCGAAGGAAAAGGCATGAGACGCCTG
>JAQGKN010000670.1 GCA_028290085.1 Hyphomicrobiales bacterium | reverse complement strand
ATATTTGAGATAGGCGACGCCGCCCGGCACGGTTTTCTCGATCTGCGACAACGCCTGATCGAATTCCTCCAGATCCAGCGTGACGACGAGCATGGAGCGCAGGTTGCCAGCAACAATCACCGGCATTGATGCAGCCATGGTCGCGCGGTGCGTCAGCCGTCCCGTCAGGAGGTCGCTGACAGTGAACTTCCGGTTGAGGATGGCCTCCTGTACGTAGGGCCTGTCCGCAAAATCGACGCCCAGAACCTCGGCGCCGGTAGAGCAGCGCGCGATGCCGCTCCGGTCCAGCACGGTCATCACGGTCGCCCAGCCCCGGCTTTTGACAATGTTGTCCAGGAGGTCGTGGCACTCGGGATTGCTGTAGGTCTGAACAGCGGGAACGTGCGAAAGGATCTCCAGAGCACCTCGCGCGTCTTCCATGACGTCCATCGCGGCGTTGACGCCGCGGTCCGCGAGGCCCGAAAGCTGCTCGTTTGCGCTGGCGAGAGCCTGATCCGCCTCCGCGCTGCGCTCAATGATACGAAACACGCCCAGCGGCAGAATTGCCAATAGTGCCAGGCAATAGAGGCGCGGCCGGAGACCGGCGTTCCATCGGCGTGAATTCAAGAACAATTGCGACATGACGGATCCAGAGGCAGCCTTCACACTGCGATCATCTCACGGTCAGCATTAAGAAATATCATCGCAATCTTGGCCGTAACGTTCCGGAGACTTGAGCGACTCACCGATCTTCACGCGGATTCCTGATTTTCCTTTTTCGGCTCAAGTCATTCCCGTTTCACGACTTTCGCGCAAAGAACTGCAAGACACAAAGTCAAGGTTTATTAACTATAGAGCGAGCCTGTGAGTTACGGGAGAAACTCACCCCTGTGTCATTGCACGAAGCGGGCGAATCACATTGTCTGGCCTTGTTCCTTTCTGCGGCGGCGGCGGCGACAATGGCTCACTTTCACATGCATCTTCGAATGGGAGCCGTCCTGCGGCCCGATATCGATGGAATGGAATTGCCCGACCTCGACGCTGTCATGCAGGTGATCCGCATCGCAGCGACGGATGCGGAAATGTGCCCCATCCTGTCCTTCGACCGGTACGAAGTGACGGACGATATCGGCCGCTTGCTGGCCATCGTACCCCTGACCCACCTCTGCTCAGCTCTGCACTGACGGCACAACGCGTCCACAAACGTACCAAGCCTAAAGCTTGGCTGAGAAACCGTGGGCCTTTTTGCAAAAAATATCCAACGGTGCCTTGCCGGATTCCTGAAACAAGCGATGCTTCGTTTGCTTGGCCGTTCGTGGGGCTTCCGATGTCCAAGGGTTTGTTGGTTCTGGTTCTTGAAGACGAGGCATTCGTCTCGTCCCTGATTGAAATGATGCTGGAGGATGAGGGCTGGTCGGTCGGCGGCCCCTTCCGCACGAATCGTCTCGCCCTCGAATATCTCGAGCAGGCGCGGCCAGACGTTGCGCTCATTGACTTCAACATCGCTGACGGGACGAGTGGCGCAACCGCCCACCGTTTGAGCGAGCTGGGCATCCCCTTCGTCGTTGTCTCGGGCTTTCCAAAATCCATGGCCAAGAACGACGAATTGCGCGCTGCGCAATGGCTCGACAAGCCGTTTTCGGAAATTCAGGTGCTGGAAAGCCTGCACGAAGCAGTGGCGGGAGCCCGGCCAACAGCCTGACTGCCCGGCCTGCATCGGAGGGAAAGATTGGTGAGCGCGGTTGGACTGCCAAAATCTAGCAAAAACAGTGCTGTAGTCGAGAAGTGGGACTCAAATCGTTTCTAATTTTGCAGGGACTTCTGCGCGGCAGTGTCCCACTTTTCTGGGTGCGAATGCCGCGCCGCGCTCGCCCCCATCCCGTTGCGAGACGCCCCATGATCTCCCCGAACGCCTGGCACAGCCGCAGTCCATTTCGTCGGCTTCCGAGGCGAGGAATACTGGAGCGCCGTCAAGCTCTGGGGCAGACCGGATCTCATCCACCGGCGATGGGACATGCGCGCCCAGCGTGACATCGGCGAAGACGACGTCGTGATCTTCGCTCAAGGTGACGACACTCAGCCGCTTGCCCGCTTCAATGGCAATGACATCGACGAGAGCTTTCCGCTACCAATCCCCTGAGCAATCTCAGGGAGATCGAAATGGACCGGGATCCCCCCAGCATGCGAATCCGCTGCGCCCTCTGCAATAAGAGGGTCGATAATTGGGAGGGCTGGTTTGACCGGGCCCGAACGGCAATCGTCATCACGGTCGAATGCCATGGCGCCCGCGATGAAATGGTGTTTCCGGCCTATGCGTCGTACGACCCCGAGAGCTATCAGGAGATGCTGCAGATTTGGCAGGGTAACGTGGAGGGCGTCGCCTTCACCCCTGCCCTAGCCCAAGGAACTGCGCCCCACACTGGTCGGCAAATTTCCCAGCTACCCGACGATGGCAGTCCGCCGTTAGATCAGTCAAGAACGCCGTCAGCATGAAGTCGTCACCAAGTCGGGCGATCAGGTTGGCGACGGGATAGACTCCCCGCCGGTCGCACTTCGAACAGGTCACCTCGAGCGTGGTCACGTCGCGCGCGTGCAGATCTGAGAGTGTGGTCGATCCATTTCGAGGCATGGGCGCAGTATGTGCAAAATTTACGCATACTCAAGCCTCGGTCGTGCCCGCCCGTGGCTTAACCGGCCGTTAGGCAAGCGTGACGCAAACTCTTAATCAACGGATCCTCGCGCGGCTTGTACGAGAGGATCCCGCCCTTAGTCGCCACGGCAAGAAATCGGATTGCTTCGTCGGTCAGGTGATCGGTCATTCGACCCACGAGTGAATTCAAAAAGGAGTCCCGACGCACGAGTCGAGGCCCGAAGTCTGCTGCAAATGAACCCAACCGGGTTCGGGAGAAAAAGTGCGTCTGGTCGCAGAGGTTCCCGAGGCACGGGACCGCGAGGAAAAGGTACGCTTGGAGTCGAATACTCGGAGAAGTACATCAACGCCTCTCGAAGGATGGGCTTTTAGTCTTCAACCAATCTCCGGAGCGCTACTTTGATGCCGTTCGCTTCGAGACAATTCCATCCAGCCCCATGGCGCAGGCGTGCCGGAAGATGGTCTGACCGTCGCCTCGCTGGTCTGGCTGAGTAAAAGACCGTCCGGCGCAGGTCTCAAGGTTTCGACCAATACCGAGCGGCGCCGCTCAAGGGTATTTTTCCTCTCAGGTCATCGCGCCTAACACCCAAGGACTTCTGGGAAGCGACAGAGCGAGCGCCTCGTAACCGGCTACAGTAAGTGACATCACTTTGAAATCAGGATTCGCGTCTGCCTCGCTTTTCAACAAGCCCCGCCCCATCAATCTGGCGACCATAGCGTCTTCATTCGGCCTGAAAACCAGAACGCCATCGACGGAAGCTCGGTTCATGAAGCGCGTTTCACCGTCGGTGAACGGGAGTGACTCTTCACCGCTTGCTCTCCCCTCCACTTGCCCGCGCCTGGCGAGCATGACGGTTGCCAACGCCTGACTTCTGTTGGAGAGATCGGCTGCCAGTTTGGATTTATTCGCTGCGGAAGCCTTGGGGCCGTCGCGAAGATAGATCAACGCACTGGCGACGAAGAGTGCAGCCTCACCGGCTTCCTCCGCATCGCGCGCAAGGTTCAGCAGCTGGTAGAACAACTTATTGCACTTTTCCAGGTGGCGCTCGGGCGTAGCGGAATACAGCAGACGTTCCACTTCCACTAAGGTTTTTCTCATCGGAGTCATAGTGACCATATCTTACCCGCCAGTAGCCGAGCGTCAGTTGTTCGCGCAGCTACTGCCGAAACCTAGTGACCGGAATCTGGGGAACGGCCATTCGGGCCTTTGCGTCAGAAAGTGAAGTCAAGCCATGGCACTCGCGGCAATGCGAATAACGCGCCTTGGCTATACTTATCGCGGTCATCTCTACCTGCAGACCACAAATCTTACATTGGACCTGGAGAGTTTCCTGTGACATTTCACTTGCCTACACTGCACAAGCCTCCGGGGATATGGTCGTTTCCGTACCGTCCGAGAGATTACCAGGGAAAGGCAGAACCCGTGGCTCGCGCCGCGCGCATGCGCGCACCGGCGCCAACCGACATATTGGGGGCGCGCTGCAGTGTCGAGCCGCGGTGATTGGCGTGCTGCGGAACGCGCCATTCCGGCGCTTTGTCGATCCGTCTGCGTGAGAGCGGACGCTCAAGCAGGCTGCGAAACGATCTCCCGGAGCATCTTGATCAGATGCTCGTCGTGGAAGGGTTTCGGCAGCGGCACGGCGTCAACTAATTCGTCTTCCTCGAACGTCGAATATCCAGACGAAACCAGAAAAGGGATCCGAGCGGCCTTTAACGCCCGAATAACCGGCAGACAAATGCCGTCCGAGAGGGTGTGGTCAACTATTGCGACGTCAGGCCGATTTTCTTTGAGCCATTCGAGCGCATCTTCATTGCATAGCAGGACCGCGATCACTTTGAACTCAGTCGCCTCTAGCACATCCTCATAGAGCATGGAAATCAAAGGTTCGTCCTCAATCAGGAGAACTCTTACGGGCATGGCCATCGCGTTGTCTCCGTTGGAACGTGTCCAAAGGATACTGTTACGCTGCGGGGCTCAATGTCAAAAAATGACTAAAGTCGTCGTCGCTGACCGCCCTGAGTGGACTAGCGTCATGACGATCATCAGATTGCGGATCGGTGACGTCGTGGAATTCGAATTCCGGCCAGAGAATTACCCTGCCGGGTACACCCCGGATCAGGCCCGCGAACTTGAACTGGAACAAGCTTCCTCCGACCCGCACGAGTATATCGCGATGCCAAGAGCCGTGACCTCCGTTCAAGCCAGCCTGCACCGCCGCGAGGATCGCCAGCCGGTCGCGCCCAGCGTGCCACATACAGGTTGGGGTCAGTATCCGGCGCATGGACAGTGAAATTTAAAGCCGCCCCGACTCAGGTGACGTGATTGCCGGCGAGCCCTAGGAACTGCGCCCCACACTGGTCGGCAAATTTCCCGGCGATCCGACGATGGCAATCCGCCGTCAGATCCGTCAAGAACGCCGTCAGAATGAAGTCCTCGCCAAGCCGGGCGATCAGGTTGGCGACAGGATACTCTCCCCGCCGATCGCACTTCGGGCAGGTCACGTCGAGCGTGGTCAAGCCGCGCTCGCGTAGGTCTGAGAGCGTGGCCGATCCGTTTCTGGGCATTGGTGCAGTATGTGCAAAATTTGCACATACTCAAGCTTCGACCTCGCCCGCGCGGACCTGCGCTATGGCCGCGCGGCCAGATGCTGCCAGGACTGCGGCGCGATTGGCATGACGACCAACGGCGCGGCTATTGGATTTTCCGGCACTACCGGGGCGGGCACGTTTAAATTATATAGGCCTAACTATATAAGCCTTACTGAGTACGATCTTTCGAGAGTTGTTCGTTTATAGACTCGCCTTTTCTTTGCGTGCACAGCGTAAGGTCAAGCGATGAGTGAAGATGGCAAAATAATCAGCCACAATCGTATCCTGGCAGCTCTTTCGGAGCAGGATAAAGAACTCGTCTTCCGATACCTTGAACGCGTAGACCTTTCGCGTGGCCAGGTGCTAGTGCGACCGGGCGTTT
>JAQGKN010000039.1 GCA_028290085.1 Hyphomicrobiales bacterium | reverse complement strand
TCGCACATGCCCAAGTTCATCACGATCGGCTATGGCGATCGAGCCGGGTACGAGCGGACGGCACCGGCGGTTCTCGAGGCGGCCCACGCCTGCGACGACGAGTTGCGCAGGCGCGGTGCCGAGGTTGGCGTCGCTGGTACGCCAGTCCAGGTGCGCAACAAAAACGCAGAGGAAGTGATGACTCGACACGGCGCGTTCATGTCGTCTCCACTACCGATAGCAGGCTTCGCCGTGATCGAGGCTGCCGATCTTGCCGAGGCCATCGAGCTGGTTTCGCGATCCCCCTGCGCGGTCGCCGAAGGCGTCGTGGAAGTGTGGCCCTTGCTTCAATCCTGACGCTGACCTTCAGACTATTGAAGCCGTAATCCGGCGAGGTTTGCGGCTACTCCTGAACACGACTCGCAATATCAGCCTGACCGACGCAGGCATCAGCTTTCTCGCTGCTTCACGACCCATCATCGACCCGGTCCCACGCAGCGCGCGGTGAAATGCCACTCAAGATGCGGTGCTTTCTGGATTTCGCGGAGCCGCGCCTGCGCAGCGTGTTTGCGAAGGTTGGGCAGGACACGAACTCCAGCACGCGCCGAAGAAAGTCGGCGCATGCCGCAGGCCCCATCAGCCCTTCACGAAGTTGATGATCCCATTCGCGATTTCCTCGGCGTGGGTTTCGAGCGCGAAGTGCCCTGTGTCGAGAAAGCGAATCTCTGCGTTCGGCAGATCGCGCTTATACGCCTCTGCGCCCCGCGGGAGGAAAAACGGATCTTTGTCGCCCCAGATCGCGAGCAACTTGGGCTGGTGCTCGCGCAAATAGGCCTGGAAAGCCGGATAGAGGGCGACGTTGCTCGCATAATCCAGCATCAGGTCGAGTTGGACCTCGTCCGCCTCGGGGCGCAGCATGTACCAGCTGTCGAGCGCGATGCCGTCCGGCGATATTTTCGAGACGTCGGGCACACCATGCTCATACTGCCAGCGGATGGATTGCGGGGTAAGCAGATCACGCAGGGCCTTACGGTTCGCATCCGTCGGATCGCGCCAGTAGCGCTCGATCGGATTCCATCCCTCGCTCAGTCCTTCCTCATAGGCGTTGCCGTTCTGGGATATGATCGCCGTCACCCGTTCCGGATGAGCCATCGCGATCCGCAACCCTACGGGCGCGCCGTAGTCGAAGATGTAGATGGCGAATTGCTGGAGCCCCAATATTTCGGTGAAGCGTCCCATAACCTTGGCCAGGTTTTCGAAGCTGTAGGTGAATTTGTCGCGGGACGGCAAGGCTGACAGGCCAAAGCCGGGAAGATCCGGCGCCACCAGGTGAAAGGATTCGGCCAACAGGGGGATGAGATCACGGAACATGTGGCTCGACGTCGGAAAGCCGTGCAACAGCAGCAGCGGTGGCTTCGTCCGATCGCCGGCCTCGCGATAGAATACTTCGAAGCCATCGACGTCGATACTGCGATAGCTGACGTGTGTCATGAGCGTACTCCTGTTTGTCCGGACGCCGTTCGCGTCCAGTATGACAATGCGTTTCAGCTAGAAGCCGAGGTCGCTCAGGCCGGGATGTTCGTCCGGCCGCCTGCCCAGAGACCAGTGGAAGCGCCGGTCCTCTTCGCGGATTGGGGCATCATTGATGCACGCGAAGCGCTTGCGCATGAGGCCGCCCTCTGCGAATTCCCAGTTCTCGTTCCCGTAGGACCGGAACCAGTTGCCGCTGTCGTCGTGCCACTCGTAGGCGAAGCGAACCGCGATGCGATCTTCACAAAATGCCCACAACTCCTTGATGAGCCGGTAGTCCAGCTCGCGCTGCCACTTGCGACTGAGAAAGCTGACGATGGCTTCCCGGCCGTTCACGAACTCGGCGCGATTCCGCCACTGGCTATCGACCGTATAGGCCAGCGCGACCTTCTCGGGACTCCGGCTGTTCCAGCCGTCTTCGGCGAGTCGCACTTTCTCGATCGCGCTCTCAAGGGTGAACGGAGGCAAAGGGGGGCGGGTGACATCCATCACGATTCTCCATGGGTTGCGAACCGTGTGCGCAGGGCTGCGTTTTCCGACTCGGTTGGGCAAGATTACGCAGCGGCTGGACCGCCGCAGCGATCTCCTTTTCGGTGAAGCGCGGGGTGATATGCCGCTGGCAATTTGTCGAAGGTCCCAAGCGCAGCCGGACTATCCGCTCGGCCTTCGCTTTGTACGCGTCATTTGCAAACAACTCGGTCAAAGACGGATCCGCATCAAGTGCCAACATCGCGACATGCGCATAGTTTTAACCCGACTCTGCCTGGGATAGTCGCACCATTGACGCGAAGCAGTCGAGCGTATCGGCCGGTCGGGAGGCTCCGTCGAGCGTAGGTATTGAACGTCATCGCAATACTCATGAAGCTCGCGCCTGATTGACCGCGTCCTTTCCGACCACGCGACAGCCTGGGAGCACGAAGCTATCGCGATGTTGCTCGGCAAGAACGCGGCAGAGGAAACTCCCCGTCCGGCGCCGCCGATTCCATTCAGGAGTACAAGCTTTGCGAGCCGCGGCATGCGAGCCCTACGCACCGATAGCGCCAATCACCGCGAGTAAAGTGCCAGTTCGGGATCGTTCGCCTAGACTCATGAATTCAAGTCAGGCTCGAACGCGCGTTTGATTGGCCGGTGCGAGCGGGCTGCAGGCGGGGTCTCTGGCGTATGGTTCCTGAGGGTCGCGTTCTCGTCGAGAGCGGCCGTCAGAATTGCACTGGACAGCTGATCTCGCCCCAAATGCTCTCTTGGGTTATTTTACGCCTAGGGTTGAGGCAGCGCCAAACTGTCGTCAGCAAGCTCGACCGTCTCAACGAGAGTCGCGCGATCTTCCATGCCATGAGATTGGACCCCGCGATGGCCCACCATGCCGCCCGTCACATCATCGATCTCTACGACCGCCGCGCGACGGACTGGGATCGCGATCGCGGCAAGGTGCTCATGGAAAAGGGGTGGCTGGACAAGTTCGTCGCCCTGCTCCCATCGGGAGGCAGCATTCTGGATATCGGCTGCGGTTCGGGCGACCCGGTCGCCAGGTACCTCATACAGCAGAGCTACCGCGTCATCGGCCTGGATTCATCGCAGCGGATGATCGCGATGTGCGAGCGGCGCTTTCCGGACAATGAATGGATCGTTGCCGACATGCGGACCATCGACCTCGGGCGGACCTACGACGGACTACTGGCATGGGATAGCACCTTCCACCTGACTCCAGAGGACCAGGAAGCCGTGTTCTCGACTTTTGCGCGACACGCCCACCCCGGCACGGCAATGATGTTCACGTCCGGACCGGAGCATGGCGAGGCGATCGGGTCGTGGCGTGGAGATGAGTTGTACCACGCCAGCCTCGCCCCCGCGGAGTACCGAGCCGCCTTGGAGGCGAACGGCTTCGAGATCGTCGACCATGTCGTCGAAGACGAGACCTGCGGACGGCACACTGTGTGGCTGGCGAGGGCGCATGGGCCGAGCAGCCCAGCATGACTGAATACAGGACAGCGAGAGCAGATATGGCGCGCGCCTTTGAAAGCTTGGCTGGGCGCCCGCAGCGCTGACAGACGTGGTCGGCTCACTGCGACGCGAGCCGCAAGCCCCGAGAACGCCCGAGCATTCCTCGAACGCAACATCTCAGAGTTTGCACCGTCTCACGAAGTCAAAAGTCGCCGGCATTCATATAGGGCTGCGACCAAAGCGTGACTTGGAGGATCATCGACTTCCACCACGCATCCTGCATGCGCTGCACCGTTTCCGCCGAATGGCCGCCTTTTTCGAGGTAGGGGCGCATCGGCGCGACGGTTGCCGCCGCGAAGCCGATCAGATCGCGGCCACGGATTTGCACAGCGGCATTCGCATGGTCGGTTTTATTCTTCTTGGACCGGTGATGCCTCAGGCCCACCTCGTATTGATAGTCGAGCCATGCCTGGTCGTAATCGGCGCGTGCGGTGTCGAGCACCCATTGCGCGAAGCGCTTGCCAACCGCGGCCCCGTACTCCTTGTCCGGTTCGCCGGTGGCCCGGTCCAGACCGTAATTCGCCAGGTGCGTGTGCTGGGCGATGATCCCACGCCACATGGTGACGAGGTCCTCAGCCTGGTCCTTGAGCACGTCATAGCTCAGGCGCAGGTAGGCCACGTCCTCATCGGTGAAGAGACATGTCGCCTTGAGTTCTCTGAACTCGTCGAAACTGATCGGTGACTTGGCAACGTCCGGTGAGCCGGGATTGTATCCGGGCAGATCTTTGCTGCCGTGATGGTCTTGCATGCCGGTCTCTCCTTGTGAGATTCGTGAGGTAACGGGGGCTCCGTTGCCGAGAAGGAAGGCGATGCTCTCGCGCCATCCTCGTGAGTGTTGCAGCGATTTTCATTGCGCGGTCCGGCGCGTGACGCGCGCGAGAATGGGGTAAACCAGCCACGCTGCCACTAGCCCGCAGAACACGGACGCCCCGATCCACGCCGCAGCGACTGGATTGTCGAGCGCGTGGGCGCAGACGACATAAGTGTCGAGGCCGAGCGCCGCGCTCAAGGGGCCAGTCGCCAGGGTTACCGTCCGGCTGCCGACGCGCAAGACGTCCTTTGTATCCTCGCCCGCATAGACGATGCGATGATAGACCGCTGGCGTCATGAGCAGCAGCACGGTTATGGCAACGAGCAGGAGCGCCGCGATATGGGCTGCCTTGAGTCCGTCTGACAGACCTGCGAAACTTTCCGCGAGAAACACCGTGAGCTAGAATCCGAGCAGCGCCTGCGCGCCCGGCAGGACGGTGCGTGCCTCGGTGAGCATCTGGTCGATCTGTTTGGAAAGAGGCGTTTCCTCCGATTTGCGCTGGGCGGCCATCATGCGCTCCTCAATTCCTTTTCTGGATCGAGCGGCGAGCGCCCAAGCGAACCAGAGCGCCAGAGCCGCGATGAACACTGCAGCGGCGAAGACAATAGCCCAATAATCATCGACGCTCGTGCGTAGGGCAATTCCGATGTCGAGGCTGAGAGCGGCGGCGAGCGGCAACAAGGACAGGTCGAGACATCGCGTGAGGATCGACTCCATGCGTCGCGTCCCCCGCAGGTCCTCGGCGAGGATGTGCTGCGTGGAAGGGACGATCAGGACACAGAAACTCGCAAGCAGCAGCAGGAGACCGGCGATCTGGGCTAATTTGGAGGACGCCGGCAGGTCCGCGAACCGCGGCTGGAAGACGCCCTGAAACTGAAAGCCGATCAGTACTTGGGCGCCCAGGGCCAGCATGCGGCATTCATCGAGACCGATCTTGATCTTTTCCGCCATGCCCATACAAATCTAACGGCCCATCGAACCAGTGGTTCGAGGCGGGCGC
>JAQGKN010000236.1 GCA_028290085.1 Hyphomicrobiales bacterium | reverse complement strand
GACGTGCTCGGCTTCCGCAGTGCCGGAACCGCACAGGTCCACATCGAGCGCGTCGCCCAGCTTCAGCGCGACGCTACGCTCGACAGCTCGGACAGCGCCACGCGCTGACACCCATCCTTGTCGAAATTGGACGGCGCGAGCCAGGCCTCGAAGGCTGATCTTCGTGCCGTCCATTCTGAATCGAGCATCGAAAACCACGCCGTATCGCGATTGCGGCCCTT
Organism: Hyphomicrobiales bacterium; assembly: GCA_028290085.1. Classification (GTDB taxonomy): domain Bacteria; phylum Pseudomonadota; class Alphaproteobacteria; order Rhizobiales; family Beijerinckiaceae; genus Terripilifer. The sequence goes on along the minus strand of JAQGKN010000236.1, from coordinate 3,056 downwards.
CACGATCATATGCTGGCGAAACACGCCCTCGAAGGTGAAGCCGTAGCGCAGAGCCGCACGTCGCGACGGCGCGTTCAGGCTATTGCACTTCCATTCCAGCCGGCGGACGCACAAGTCTTCAAACGCATGACGCGCGAGCAGATAGATTGCCTCCGCGCCACCCGCTTTGCGCTGGAGCGCGGGGGTGAACAGGATGTGGCCGATCTCGATGGTTCGATGCTCAGGCGCGATGCGCAGGAAGGCGCAAGAGCCCACGAGGGATCCTGAAGCCAGATCCCGGATTGAGAAGAAGAACGGATCGCGCGAAAGCACCCTCAGGACCATGGCCTCTGCGAACGCCTCGACGTCAGCAAACGGCCCGTCGGCCAGATAGGTCCAGAGCGCTTCATGCCCTGGGCCGTGGCTCGCCGCATAAAGCTCCGCCGCATCTTCCGGACGCAGCCGCGCCAACTCCACAAGACGCCCACGCAAGACGACGTCATTGGGCGCGCGCGCAGGTGAGGGATCGACGGGCTCTCCGATGTCCATCCCCATTACTCCGCAGCGACCGGCAGACGCCCGTGTTCAGCGCGTCGCGTCATTTCGTTCTCCACTTCGCCCGCCTCACCCAGCCCGATAAAGCGGCGGAAGAAACGGCCGGTCACGCGGCCAACATCGTCCATGAACGTGAACACAGCCGGCACGAAAACCAGCGACAGCACGGTCGATACGATGAGCCCGCCGATCACGCCGATGGCCATGGGGGCGCGAAACTCACCGCCGTCCCCGATAGCCAGCGCCGAGGGGACCATGCCCGCGGCCATGGCGATCGTCGTCATCACAATGGGGCGCGCGCGCTTGCGGCCGGCATCGACGATGGCCTCCGTGCGGTCCATGCCCTTGGCCATCTGCTCCACCGCGAAATCCACCAGCATGATGGCGTTCTTGGTGACGATGCCCATCAGCATGAGAATTCCGATGACGACGGGCATGGAGATAGGTTTCTGCGTCAGGAACAGCGCGAAGATGACGCCGCCGATGGACAGTGGCAGCGACAGCAGGATCGTCACCGGCTGCGTGACGCTGGCAAACAGCAGCACCAGCACGGCGAACACCATCATCAGCCCCGCGCCCATGGCCTGCGCGAAGCCCTGGAACACTTCGACCATGACTTCCGCATCGCCAGCTTCACGAACCGTGACACCTGCCGGCAGGTTCTTCGCCGTAGGCAACGCGAAAACCGATTGCAGGGCAGCGCCCAGAGCATCGGTGCCGCGCAAGTCAGCCTCGACCGCGATACGCCGCACGCGGTCGTAACGATCGATGCTGGTCGGCCCCTGCCCAAAGCTGATGTCGGCGACGGACGCCAGCGGCACGGAGCCACCGGCCGCCGTCGTGACCTTCAGATTGGCGAGCGTGTCGAAATCCGCGCGCGCCGTCTGCGCGAGTTCGACGCGGATCGGAAGCAGCCGGTCGCCCGCATTGAACTTGGCGAGATTGGCATCGACATCGCCGATGGTGGCCACGCGGATCGCCTCCGCCAATGCCTCAGTGGAGACACCCAGATCCGCTGCGCGCCCGGCCTTGGGCGAGATGCGGATTTCAGGCCGGTCGAGCGCCGCTGTCGTGACGACATTGGCGACCAGCGGCAGCCCCTTCATCTGGCTCGCGAGACTGGCCGCCGTGCGCTCGACTCCGGCGGGATCGGTGCCCGCCACTGTCAGCGACACCGCGCGCTGGCCATTGTCCTTGATGAACCAGGTGCGCACGTCGGGCCAATTCGCGACCTCCTGCCCTATCTGGCTTTCGAGATCCTTCTGCGCAATGTCGCGCTTGCTCTTGTGCACAAGATTGATGACGAGCTGCGCCTTGCGCACTTCAGCCGAGCCGAGCCCGATCTTGCCCCCGTCCGTGAAGACACTCCTGATCTCGGGACGGCGTTTGAGAAGCGCAGTCATGTCGTCTGTCACGCGCTGTGTATCTTCGAGCCTCGAACCTGGAGGCAGTTCAACTGCAAGCAGCAAGCGCGCCACGTCTTCGGACGGCAGGAAGCCCGAAGGGAGCAGCTTTGTCGAATACAGCGATGCCGCGAAGATCACCAGGCCGACGACCAGCGTCACAAAGCGATGCCGCACGGAGGCCCGCACCAGCCGCGTATAAAAGCGCAACACCGGCCCGTCCTCGGGCTCCGCATGTCCTTCGGGTTTCGCCTTCAGGAAATAGGCAGCAGCCAAGGGTGTAATGAGGCGGGCCACAAGCAGCGAGAACAGCACGGCCACCGCGACCGTCAGGCCGAACTGTTTGAAATATTGTCCGGCAATTCCGCCCATGAAAGACACCGGTGCAAACACGGCGACGATGGTCATGGTGATCGCGATCACCGCGAGCCCGATCTCGTCGGCTGCTTCCAGCGCAGCCTTCCAGGCGGACTTCCCCATATGCATATGCCGGACGATATTCTCGATTTCGACGATGGCGTCGTCGACGAGAATGCCGGTCGCCAAAGTGATCGAGAGCAGGCTGACGAGATTGAGCGAGAAGCCCATCAGGTCCATCGCCCAGAATGTCGGCAGGACCGACAGAGGCAGCGCAATCGCGGTGATAAGCGTCGCCCGCCAGTCGCGCAGGAAGATCAGCACGACGAGCACCGAGAGCAGCGCGCCTTCGATCAGCGTGTGCATGGCGGATTCGAAATTGCCGACGGTATAGGTCACATAGCTGTCGATGAGATTGATCGAGGCTTCGGGATGCGCCTTGCGGATCTCCTCGATCTTGCGGTCGAGATCGATAGCGACCGTCGCATCGCTCGCGCCAGTCGCGCGCGTCACTGCGAAGGCGACGACGGGTTTTCCGTCCAGCCGCGCATAGCGGCGTTGTTCGGCCGCCGTGTCCTTCACTGTGCCGAGATCGCTGAGACGCGCCTGACGCCCGCCCGGCAGCGCGATCATCGTCGCCGCCAGATCTTCTACGCGGCGCGCGCCTGCCAGCGTGCGGATGGATTGCTCGCGCCCGGCGATCTCGCCGCGTCCACCCGACACATCGACGTTCATCGCGCGCAATTGCTTGTTCACATCGCC
>JAQGKN010000203.1 GCA_028290085.1 Hyphomicrobiales bacterium | reverse complement strand
GATGCGCCCATACACCACGCGTTCAGCCACCCACCGCCCATGCCCGGCACGAACGCATTTATATCTCTTCCTGAATCTGGAAACGACGGGCGTAGAGTCGACGCGAGACGAAATGATTGAGATTGCGATGGTGCCGTTCCTGTACGCCTCGGAGGAGACGTCATCGCGGTCGGGGAGCCGTTCCAGAGGTACCGCGATCTGGGGATATCGATCCCGGCGGAGCTCGCCGCGTTCCCGTCCACGGGCAGGGTATCGACATTGCCGCCGACGAGAAAAAAAGGCTGAGATTGGCGCGATCAGGGGATTTTAACCCTATGAATTATCCTTTGTTGTAGGCCTCTTGCCACATCTGGGCGCAGGACTCCCTTGCAGATTGCGCGCCGTGAAACAGCGGACGGCTTGGTCTCCCGAAATGATTATGAACGCGCTGCTCCTCCTGAATAAGGAGCTTCGGGTGCCGTTCGACAGAGCTGAGATGACTGGCCCCAGCCGAGCATGGCGCGCCTAATAGGTCAGTCCATGGCCACTCGGGACTGTACAGGACAGTTCGCGACGGGATGAATCGCGGCCCTTCGGCGTTCGGTGGTGGAATGCCCCGACACTCGCCTCAGCTGATCAGTGTCTGTGAGGGTCGTAAGTGAGCGCGTGCTCCGTACCGCGCGCTCGCCCTCGATTACGTGCATCGCGGTCGTGACGCTAGAGCGTCGTACGCCTAATGCCTTCGCGATATAGTCGTGGGTGAGAGGAATTGCGGGTTGGTCAATGCGATCGCTAACTTTGAGAAGAAAACGCGCCAGCCGCTCGACAATGGGGAGGCACCCAGCCACTGCAACGGTATCTGTAATCTCACAAATCATCGTATGCGCGTAAGACAGTAGGGCTGATCTCAATGTATCGCTTGCGGCCATTGCCGTCCGCAAATCATCGGCTCGCATTCGCAGCGCGGAACCTGCCAGCTGAACATGCGCGTGAACGTTCATCATAGTATGGCCAAGGACCACGGATAATCCGAGCATCCCTTCGCGCCCGATGCATGCCACCTCGATAGAACGGTCCGTTGCATCCGCGTTGATGGACACCGTGCCGCGCTCTATAAAATATACGTACTCAATGCTCACCCCAGGCTTCATCAGCTGTTCCCGCACAGTCAAGGGGACAGGTTGGAGGTATTGCCGGATGAGCCATCGGTCGGCGACGACCAAATTTGTAAGAATTCCATTGCGGCTGCCGCTTTCCCAACTATGGCTCACTGCGCTTCACCTAATTTGTACCAAAAATGAGACATTCCACTGTGAATGTCTAGTATGTCACCGATTTCATGCCTTGGGTGAAATATCAGCGATTGATTAGCTGTCACAAAGACTTCACGTGAAGGTGTTGGAATCTTCGTTGATCTTCCTCGCAAGTTCACATATGTGCGAAATTCATCCTCTTTGGTCGTTTTGCTGAGTGTCCTTCAAAATCGGCAAGCTGAGAATCTTTTGTGCATTTTCAATCACCAGATCATCGGGGGGCCCAAAATCTTGGGAGGGTGTTCACTACTCGCGTTCGCCTAACAACAACGGGTGTAAAGGCTCAATATATTTGAAACGCTCAAGACGAAACGACTGAGCGATGGCTGTCGGCTGCGATAGTACCTAGCCGTGACGGCGATATGACCGGATGACGATGGCTCGCGGTGGCGATGATGGTGACGCGCACTGCTCACCGGGTCGAGCACGGTCGGGCGCATGGTCTCGCGTACCGCTGGCCAGTGATCAGGATTGGCGGGCCAACGCTCCCGAACATAGGTGGATCATTCGCGTCTTCTTAAAGCCCTGCCATGAATTCCGGGCGGGCGCTATCAGCGTCACGAAAGTGACCAAGGGTTTCCAAGGGATGCAATCGGTCAGCTCGTATCCGCACGGCATCGGATTGGCTCCGGGATTGTGTAAAAAGTCTGCAAAATTGCTAGCTGGACTATCCGTCAAGTCGGGGGGAACCGGAGCCTCCACCGTTCCAGGATACATTACGGAGGACCACTTTGCCGGGCAGCCCAGGCGGGGGAGCTCAAGATCAGAAACTTGGGGCTACTTCAGACGATCACGCACCTTGTCGAGACTGGCACGTGCGCAGCGCGTGTCGAGATCGCTGCCCGGCGCTCCACCGACGCCGATCGCCCCGATCGCCTCGTTACCCCACCTCACGATCACCCCGCCTTGCGCGAGCAGCAGGTTCGGGAGTTTGGCGATCGATGTCGATACAGGGGCGGCCTTAGAACGTTCAACGAGGTCGATCGTGTCGATTTCGAACGTCACAGCAGTATACGCTTTGTGAAACGAGCTTTCGAGGGTGTGGATACCCGCTCCATCTCCCCGCAACTGCGCTTGGCGCACGCCGTCCATGTCCAAAACAACAGCGCTCACTTTGTAGCCCTGCCCCGCGCAGGAGGTCACAGCAGCCCCGACCATCTCATGGGCCATTTCAGCAGAGATCCGATGCGTGGCGAGCACGCCGCCGGCAGAACCCGCGCCTTGCGCCATGGCCATCGAGGCCGCAGCGCAGGCGGTGAATGCGAGGGAGGTAGAGAGAGCCTTGAGCATCAATGCGTATACTCCGTTGATAGGGCTGAGTTAGAGTGTGCGACCTATTTGCGTGACATCTCCCGGCTTTCCTGCAGATATGTGAGATCCGTGAATTTGGAGAGATCGAACGTTTGGTCCGGGGGGATGTCGCCCGTAAGTTGCAGTGTCTCGAACACTTTCTTCAATCCAGGCTGCGTCACGTCGAGGTTCGGATCAAGGATCTTCATACCCTTCGCTTCCGCGAGTGCCATGCCTGCTAGTTGCGGCGTCGTTTGCAATTCCTTCGCCGCTATCCGCGCAGTCTCATCGGCATCTGTCTCCATGAAATCGCGCCCACGCTTGAGCGCGCGCAGAAAGCGCACCACCACATTGCGATGCGCACGAGCCCACGTGTCATCCACGTTGACGGATGTAAACTGCCAGTCCGGCACGTAGCTGTCAGCCGAGCCCAGATTGTTAAAGCCTGCAGCCACTGCTTCGTAGCTTAACGGAAACGGCTGGAGACCAGCATCGATTTTCCCTTCCTTCAAAAGGCGCCAGCGCGTCGGCGCACCGCCCACTGCGGTCATCTTGTAATCAGAAGAAGAGAGCCCGATCGCCTTGGCGATGTCGCGCACGATGTAGGTCGTTCCCTCTTTCTCCGACAGGATTCCGATGTTCGCGCCGCGCAATTGCCCCAGGGTCTTGATCTCCGGCCGAGTGATGATGAAATGCGGCAGCTTGCTCGTGTTGCCTGCGATAATACGCAGCGTGCCACCCTTGTAGCCGTCCATCATAACGACTTCCGGCGTGCCCATAACGAATTGCACCTGGCCCGACCGCAATTGCGTTTTGAGCATCTCGGCATTGTCGAGAATTCGGCTGGTTGCCTCTATGCCCTCATCGCGCATAAAGCCTTTTTCCTGCGCAATCCACAGGGGCACGCTAAACAGCGTTCGCGAGACGTTTCCAACATTGACGGCTTCAAGGGCGAACGCGGATGCTGCCGAAACGATGAAATAAGCTGCAAGCAGCACCCTGCAGCACCTGCGGCGCATAGTCATGGCTCCTCCTCTATGCTGTATCTTTGTCTCACTTTATTTCAAGCTGGCATTTGCGTGCGTATTGAGTCAAGTCAGCGCCGAGCTGACTCTCCTGTCACTTGTCAGCAATTTTTCTCTGCACGACGCTACTGAGGTTCACCGCCATGGCAACGAAAGCGGCAAGGCAGGTAGCGATCGCCTCGGCTCTTCACTGTCGGTCATCCGGGACAAAAATACCGCACAACGGCAACAGATGACTGCAGACTGGGAAGAACAGCCCGAATTCACGCAGTTTCGAAGAGCCAGATCCTGAGCAACTCACGATCCGCCGGCTATTTCAAAGTCGTTTTAGACGACACCTCTGCCCCAAACTTTACAGACCCCGAGCCCTGCCCGAATCTGTAAAAACTCTGCAAAATGGCTAGCTGTAGTACCTGGCTAAGGCCCTGCCCCGGGTTGGGTGAGCGCTTTCAAAATCACGCAACAGTCGGGACCTTGTCGCAGGCAAGAACGAGCTAGACGGTCATCACGCCAATCACCACAGGTCCCCCAGCTGGTACAGTGGCGCCTTCGGCATTTTCAATCGCCAAAGTCTTCGTGAGCACGGACCTGTACGAAATTGGGCAATGCGTTGTCAGCTCTCACCCGCCGGACGGTCTGAATCGGCGGCGACATGTAGCTGATGTCACGAGCCTTGATCTTTATCAGACCAAACCCTTTACGAAGCCACAAGACCTTCTTCAGCGCGCCAGAACTTAGGATTTCCGGATCGAGCTCCCCACAACTGGCCATCTCGATGATGAAATTCGAGATACTCTCCTTTGTGCATGCATCGGTAGAGATGGTGGCGCAAACTGCGTCCACCGCCACGCGCATGATCGCTAGATCCATCGGTTCAAAGACCGCCCCTTGGCTTTGTCGTATCATTTAAAAATCTCCGCTCAATGGCTTGAGCTTCGCCTAGAAAACGATACGAAGCTACGATTTATGATACTTTTGAAACAACTTGAGCACCGCCGCCCATTACAAGGTTGAGCACCAATTTTACCTCGCAAATCTGTTACCGCTGGGCTTCAGATCAAAAATGCCCTCCGCCAACGCACACCGAGGCAGGCCCTGACGGAGATCCGGAGACTCCACGACGCTCTATTTGATGGAAGTCCGACCCGCGGGCGCGAAAACTTCGTTGGCTAGGGTCCAGACTCATAACCAGTAGCTGACAGCGGCCGCGATACAAACGGCTGCGAGGAAATTTGCAGCATTTCGATCGTAGCGTGTAGCGACGCGCCTGAAGTCCT
>JAQGKN010000172.1 GCA_028290085.1 Hyphomicrobiales bacterium | reverse complement strand
TGTGCCTGCGCGGTGTAGGAGCCGGTCGCGTCTTCGGCGATCACGGAATAATAACCGAGCGCGGCCGCATGACGTGCCGTGAACTCGATGCCGATATCGGTGGCGACACCTGCGAGAACGAGTGTCTTCACACCGAGTCGTTTCAGCCGCAGGTCGAGCGGCGTGTCCACGAAGAGCGATGGCTGGCTCTTGGGGATCACGATGTGGTGCGGCGCGGGCGCGAGTCCGTCGAGAAACTCGGTCTCCTCCATGCCTTCCTGCATGGCGGGTGCGAGTTTGTCGGGATGATCCACTTTCTGCTTCTTCATGAGGAAAAGCAGAAACGGCCCCGGGATGAGTTCGAGTGGCGGCAGCACGTGCCGGCTCCAGATCACGGGGACGCCATTGCGCTCGGCGCTGGCGAGAAGTGTCTGCGCCGCAGCCCTGATGCGGTCCACGTTGAGGGCCTTGCCTGCGAGGCCCTTCTGAAAGTCCCACATGACGAGGGCCACCTGCGATGGCCGCAGGAAGTCGTCGAGGCTCAGGGGAACGACGGAATCTTCGAGAGGATCGTGTGCCATGGTTCAGCTCGGCCGTTGCGCGTCGAGGGATGCCAGCGCGTGATCGTAATAGCTTTCGTCGATGAATGTGCGCACATCTGCGAGACGCGGATGCTCGCCTTCGGTGGCAGCGCGCGTCGACAGCACGTTGTCGAAACCGGTCTTGTCGAGCCGCGCATCGATGGCGAAGCCGAAGGCGGGTTCGAGCAATTCGAGCCGCGTGGCCGTCGCGATCTCGTGCGTCAGGCCGAGCCTGTTGGCGAGCATATGCTCGACCTCGGCGCCATTCGCGGGATCGCGCAGCCAGCGCAAAGCCTCGATGTAGGCCGCCATATAACTTTCCAGAAGCTCGCGGTTCGCCTCCGCCCAGCTGCGCAGCACGAAGGCGCCGCCCGCCTGATAGGGGCCCAGATGATCGACGAGGCGTCCAAGGCTGCGCATGCCGCGCAATTGCGCCTCCGCCGAGAATGGCGGGTTGAGCACGCCGCCCGCATTGTCGTGGCTCTCGATCATCGCCGCCAGGCGCCGGCTGGCATTGCCGACGGGCCGCAGCTTGTAATCGACATTGTAGGTGAGCCCATGCTGCGCCAGCATCTTGCGGGCGAGCAGCGCGTAAGCGGTGTCGGGCGCATCCACGACCAATGTCTTGCCGCGCAGATCCTCGAAGGAGGTGATCTCCGGCTGCACGATAAAGTCGTTCATTCCGCTTTCGCCGCCCATGACGATCATGACATCGAGACCGTCGGTGATCATGGACAGCGCATTGTCCACCGCGGCCTGCGCGATGTGGATCGTGCCCGCAGCCAGCCGCTCACGCTGCAACTTGGAGCTTTCCGTTTCGTCGAGCTCGACGTCGAGCCCGCGCGCGGCGAAAAATCCCTGCGAGGCAGCGATCCAGAGCGGCAGAGCCTTGGCGTTGGGGAATGTGCTGACGACGATGGTTTTCATGTGCGCTCCGGCTTTGCGACGCCCTGCGTGGTCAGGAATTGCTTCCGTAACGCGGCGTATTCGTCTTTGTGGCTGAGTCGGTCCATCAGCTGTCCTTCTTCCTCCGGCGCCTTGCCGAGCACGCCGGCCCGCGCATCGCGCAGAATCTCGTAGGTGGCGCGCACAGCAGCCGCGTGCGGGCGGTGGCCGGTAATGAGCCCGCGCACGCCCATGGACGCCAGAAGTTTGGGGTCGCGCAGGCTGGCGGGAACAGCACCCAGCAGCAGCGGCACGCGGCAGATCTTGGCGACGACCTCGACCTCCTCGCGGGTCTTGAGCCCCGAAAGGAAAATCGCGTCGACGCCCGCATCCTGATAGGCGGCAACACGCGTCAGGCAGTCTTCAATGCCCGTGCTCGCAGCCGAACCCGAGCGGCCGATGATGACAAAATCCGGGTCTTGCCGGGCGTAGAGCGCGGCCTTCATCTTGCCGAGTCCTTCGGCGAGCGAATGCGGCGCGCCGCCCTTCTGGTCGAAGCCGACCGGCAGGGCTGTGTCCTCGATCGTCAATCCGGCGAGACCGGCGGACTCGAGCTCCTGCACCGTGCGCATGACGCTCAGTGCATTGCCGAAGCCGTGGTCCGCGTCGAGGAAGAAGGGCAGGGTGGTCGCACGCGCGATGCGGCGTGCCTGCTCGACCAGCTCGCTCAAAGTGATGATGACAAGATCGGGTGCGCCCAGAATGGCGAGCGAGGCGACCGAGCCCGCCATGAAGGCGAGCTCATAGCCGAGTTCCTGCGCGCCACGCACGGAGAGCGGATCGTAGATCGACGCCGGGACGAGGCAGTCCTGCCCCGCGAGCAGTGCCCGGAATTGTTTCCGCTTCGTCGCGACATCGCTCATCTGTGTTTTCCCGCCTGTGCGCCAGTGGCTTCTTTTACGCTTACTTGCGCGGGTCCACGATGGGCGGGCCATTCTTGATGTTGAGTTCCTTCTGGCGCTTCTCGTCGAAGCACTCGTCAGACATGAGGCCCGCGCCGCGTATGCCCGCGATGGCGCAGATGTCGTCGACCTCGTTCACATCGCCCGTCACGCCGATGGCGCCGATGACTTCGCCATGCTCGTCACGAATGATCTGGCCGCCTGCCTCGAGGAAGATCGGTCCGTCTGCGATCTCGCGCATCGTATCCATGAACGGCGGCTTCTCACGCGACTTCTGAAGCACCATGCGCGAGGAGCGATGCAGCGCCAGCGCTGCGAAGGCCTTGCCGCGTGCGATCTCGAAACGCATCAGCGAAGCGCCATCCTGCTTCAGGAAGGCTTTCACGCGGCCGCCCGCGTCGAGCACGATGGCCGCCAGCGCATGGGCGTTCATCTCGTCGGCTTTTTCGAACGTCTTGAGAATAATGGACAGGGACTGGTCCATGCTGATGCCGCGCATCGTTCCTCCAAAATTGTTCCGCCCGGTGATCCCCGGCTTCGGCTGCCTTTCTGACTCAGACGAATGGATGAATCAAATGGACGTTTTGTCTCGTCTGAAATATTAAATTCATTCATCCGCCCGGAGCCGCTGTGCATGAAGATAGATTTCCTTGGCCTCGAAGCCTTCATCAGCATTGCCGACCTCGGCACGTTCCGGCGTGCCGCTGCCCATCTGAACCTTTCGCAGACGGCGATCAGCCACCGCGTGCGCAAGTTGGAGGAGAGCCTCGGCGTGCAGCTCTTCACGCGTACATCCCGGCAGGTGGCCCTGACGCAGGCGGGTGCAGACCTGCTGCCGCGCGCCCGTGAATTGCTCGGGGAGGTCGAAAGCCATCTGGACATGATCCGCGAGCGCAATCGCGACCACGGCGACCGGCTGGCCTTCGCCTGCCTTCCCACGATCGCGTTCCGTGTCTTGCCGCCTGTGCTGGCGGCCTTTCAGAAGCGCCATCCGCGCGCCACGGTGCGTGTCTTCGATATTTCGGCCTCAGAAATCGGCGAGATCGTCGCTTCCGGCACGGCTGAATTCGGCATCACGATCCTGGCGGCAAACCGCTGGGATCTCGCGACCGAAGCGCTGTTGACGGAAGCTTATCTGCTCGTCTGCCCACGCGGGCACGTCCTGACGCAACAATCCTCGGTGTCATGGGACGAACTGGGTGATCACCCTCTGATCCGGGTCAGCCAGCAGACGGCTAACCGCGTCATCGTCGACGAAGCGCTGGGCACGCGCGGCGAGCGGCTGCACTGGACCTATGAGGTCCAGCACACGATGACGGCCTTCATGATGGTGCGCGAGGGCATTGGCCTTGCCATCACGCCCCGCATAGCAGTCGATGCGTTGCCGCAAGCGGACCTCGTGGCCCTTCCTCTGATCAAGCCGAAGGTCACGCGCACGATTGGCATATTGTCCCGCAGCAATGCGCCGGTATCGGCGCTGGCAAGCGACTTCCAGCGTCTTCTGCGAACGGAATTCACGCGTTACGCAGCTGGCTGACGGGTGCTTGCGCTCTGTCCGGGGCGGTTGTAACGATCCCGGATCGGGCGCGACCGGGCAGTGACCCCGCGCCGCAAGGGAGCCAGAGCGATCATGCGGGACCATGTTTCCATACCTTGTTTGGTGATGCGCGGCGGAACCTCGAAGGGCCCGTATTTCCGGGCCGAAGACCTGCCCACCGATATTGCCGCCCGTGATCGCATCCTGCTCGCCACCATGGGCTCGCCCGATCCGCGCCAGATCGACGGCCTCGGCGGCGCCGACACATTGACCAGCAAGGTGGCCATCGTCTCGCGCTCGCAGCGTGAGGGCGTCGATGTCGACTATCTCTTCTGCCAGGTCGATTTCAACAAGCCGGTTGTCGACACCGGCCCGTCCTGCGGCAACATGCTCTCGGGCGTCGCGCCCTTCGCGCTGGAAATGGGCATCGTGCCGATTCAGGACGGCGAGACGGCGGTTGTCATCTATGACGTGAACACGTCGAGCAAGATCGAGGCAGTCATCCAGACACCGGGCGGACGCGTGACCTACAAGGGCGATGCAGCCATCGACGGCGTGCCCGGCACGGCGGCGCCCGTCGTCCTCAACTTCATGGACGTCGTGGGCTCCAAGACCGGCTCCATGCTGCCAACCGGCAAAGTCATCGACGTCATTCAGGGCGTGGAAGTCTCCTGCTTCGACGTGGCCATGCCCATGATGCTGATGCGCGCCCGCGACCTCGGCCTCACCGGTATCGAAGACCGCGCCGAGATCGACAACAACAAGGAGCTGCTGGCGCGTATCGAAAAGATCCGCATGGAAGCCGGCGCGATGATGGGCTTCGGCGACGTGACCGACAGCGTCATCCCCAAGGTCGGCATTCTCTCCGAGCCGCGCGACGGCGGTGCGATCACCTCGCGCTACCTGACCCCCCACAAGCTGCACGCGGCCCATGCCGTGACTGGCGCCGTCTGCGTCGCCACAGCCTGCATGGTCGAGGGCTCGGTCGCCTACGAACTCGCGCAGCGCCCCGAGGGCAACCCGCGCACGATATGGATCGAACATCCCTCAGGACAGGTGGACGTGCGGCTGCAGACCTCGGGCTCCGGCGCCGACCTGCAGGTCGTGCGCGCAGGCATCCTGCGCACCTGCCGCCCGATCATGAAGGGCGAGGTCTACATCCCGGAATAGGGGAAAGCGCCGTGGTCCTTCTCCCAGAGGGAGAAGGTGGCTGCGAAGCAGCAGGATGGGGGGGCCGACTTTCAAAATCGGGAGCGTAACCCCTCATCAGCCGGCTCCGCCGACAGCTTCTCCCACCGGGAGAAGCAAGCGGCGTTCTTTATCTAGAAATCAGGCACAGCCTCCACGACATCGACGTTCCACTGCAGCTCGCCCTTGAGCTTCAGCCCGGCGCGCGCGACCAGTACCGAGAAATGCCCAATCTGCCCGGCGGGAAGCGCCAGGAACACCTGCTCCACTTCCTCGCCAGCCGGACGGCACGGCTTGCCAGCCTCGCAATCACGGAATGTCAGGCGCAGCGAGAGCGTCTTCAGCCGCTTCTCGGACGAATTGGTGATGTCGCCGCTCAATTGCCGGCCATAGCGATCGGTCGTCAGCACCACGTTGCTGAGCACGATCTCCTCGGGCGCGATGCCTGCCGAGCGCACGCGCCCCTGCGGATCTCCGAGCAGGAAGGCGAGCACGGCGCCTGCGATGGCGAGTACGGCGATCCCCGCGATGATCAGCGCATTGCGCGGGGATGACGTTCGATATGCGATTGCAGCGGTCAGCAGAAGGACAGCAGCCGCCAGAAACCAACCCATGAAGTCTCCCGTTCCGCGATGCGCCAAAGGGCGCGATGCACACGCCACTTCTTGCTTATACGAAGCTGTGGCGCAATCGCGATCACGTTCCGTGCAGCGCGGCCGGGTCAGAACCTGTAGCTGACGCCGGTGCGGACCGCCTGCTGCGTCTCGCGATGGTGCTCGTAGAACG
>JAQGKN010000162.1 GCA_028290085.1 Hyphomicrobiales bacterium | reverse complement strand
TCCGCTCGTTCCGCGCCCACCAGGCGCGTGGCGCGGTCGATCTCGACGTGCTGCGGGCCTGGGCCGTGCCGACGCTCGTTGGCGTGCTCATCGGCAGCGGGTTCGCCCGTTTCGCACCGCCCGCGGTTTTCAAGATCGTTTTCGTGTTGGTGGCGGGCATAAGCGCCCTGCGGTTGCTCTTCAACATCCGCTGGAAACTCGGCGACGACTTGCCCAAGGGGCCCTCGCTGCGCGTCTTCGGCTTTATCAACGGCATCCTTTCGGCGCTCATGGGCATCGGCGGCGGCCAGCTCGCGACCATGTTCATGAGCTTTTACGGCCGCACGATCCATCAGGCCGTGGCGACATCATCGGGCGTCGGCGTGCTGATCTCGATCCCGGGCGCCATCGGCTACATTCTGGCCGGCTGGGGCAAGCCGGATCTGCCGCCGCTGTCGCTGGGCTTCGTCTCACTGATCGGCATCGCGGCCTTTGCGCCCGTCGCGGTGCTCACTGCGCCGCTTGGCGTGCGCATCGCACACGCTTTGTCGAAGCGGCGGCTGGAAACGGCTTTTGGCGTTTTTCTACTCGTCGCCTCGCTGCGTTTTCTCGCGAGTATATTTGGCTATTGAACGCGCCCGCGCATGACCAGCCGGTTGTTTTCGACGGTGTAGCTCGCCAGCCGTTCCAGAAAACTCTGGCCCAGCAAGTTCTCGCGCAATGAGCCGGGACGTGCGATCAGCGCCCGCACATTTCGCTCGGTGATGCCGCCGACGCTCAGTGTGGGAATGCGCACATCCGCCGTCAATGTGCGACCGTTTGCGGTGGAAACAGGCACGTCATAGACGAGCCCCTCCGTCTTCACCCCGATGTGCGCGGCATCTTCGGCCCGAACCACGACGCTGGTCGCCCCGGTGTCGAAGATGAATGTCAGTCGCGCCCCGTTGGCGGTGGCATCGACGATGAAATGCCCATCGCGACGCCGCACGACGGTCGCTTCGCCGGGCTTCGAGACCTGCACCCGGCCGGGAATGAATTCCGTCAGCATGCGGTCGCCCACGACAGCGAGTTCGAAGCGGTAGGAATAGATCGTGGCAAAGCCCGCGAGCAGCAGCAGCCAGACGGCGAGCGCCTGAATACCGCGCCACCATTGTCCGCGAAACTGCGCCGACAACGTGCCCGTGAGGGCCACAGCGATAGCGGCATAAAAGGCGAGATCGGCGAAGCGCTCTGGCGGCAGGCCGAGGATCATCTCGGCCGGATCCTGCGCCACGAGGGCATAGAGAGCGGCGCCCAAAAGGCAGAGGACGGCGAGTAGCGTCATGCCTCGTTCGTGCCCTCGGATCTGGCCGGAAGCGTGGCAGCGCGCCACCCCGCAAGCGCCGCTATCACGAGGGTGCGCTCCGCGTCGGGCATGGTGGACCACCGCGTGATCTCGTCGACGCTTCGGCCACAACCGAGGCACGCGCCGCCAACGGCATCCAAGGTGCAGATGTTGATGCAGGGTGAGGAAATCGCGGACATGAGAAATATGTAATCCGTCTTCAGGCCCGTTCAAAGGGCGGCATGGCTTGCCAGAACGCAGAGGAATGCGATTTCGGCCAGTTGCTGGGCAGCGCCCGCGACATCGCCGGTTTGCCCGCCGATCTGCCGCCGCGAGATCTCGGTCATCAAGGCCGCTGCGACCAGCATGGCCAGCAGTCCGAGGCCCAATCTCGAAGTGGGGACGCCAGCCGCGAGAGGCACGGCGGCGAGGAGGATCGAGACGCAGCCCGCCATCACCAAAGCGGAGCTGGACGGCTTGGCAGCCGCAAAAGCGGCGCCATCCGTTCTAGCCGCGGGAAGCAACGTAAGCGGCATCAGCGCCACGGCACGCGATGCCGCCGCCGCACACACCATGATGGTAACGGTCGCCGGCACACCAAAAATGCCCACCAGTTCCGCGAGCAAGATCACCCGAAGCAGAAGCGACAGCACGAGCGCCGCGCCGCCGTAGGTGCCGATGCGGCTGTCTTTCATGATTTCGAGCTTGCGGGCGATGCTCGCCCCGCCACCGAATCCGTCAGCGGTGTCCGCCAGTCCATCCTCGTGAAAGCATCCGGTCGCCAGCAGCAAGGCGGCAATGGCCAGCGCCGAGGCTGGCAGAGGCGAAAGCCCGGCCCTACTGGCAAGCCAGAGCGCCAGACCGCCTAATGCCCCGAGCAGCGCGCCTGCCATAGGAAGCATCCGGGTAGCGCGCCGAAAATCGAGCATGGCGAAAGGCTCACGCTCGAATGCCAGCACGGGAACCGGCAGCCGCGAATAGAAACGCAGGCACGCGAGCAGGTCGGCGAGGAGGGCGGCGGGAGTCCAGGAGGTGGGCGACATCGGAGACTCGGGCAAACCAGGGTTGGCGCGGCACTCAGCCACGGTGGAGGGCCAATGTCGAGCAGCCGCTTTCCTCCCGGAGCCCGTACCGCTATGACAGCGCACGCTCCTTCAGCCCCCGGAAGCCTCATGTCCGCCACTGGTCTGCCCTTCGACGACATTCGCAACCTGCTGCCGCTGATGCCGGAGGCCGCTGAAGCCGCTGTCGCCGATGTGCGCGCCCGCGAGGCGCAGCTGACCAAGCCTGAGGGCGCGCTGGGCAAGTTGGAAGGCCTCGTCGAATGGCTCGCAGCATGGCAGGGCAAGGCCAAGCCCACCATCCTGCGTCCGCTGGTAGCGGTCTTTGCGGGCAACCACGGCGTGGTCGAGCAGGGGGTGAGCGCCTATCCGGCGGCGGTCACCCGCGCGATGCTCGAGAATTTTGCGGCCGGTGGTGCCGCGATCAACCAGATCTGCGCGACCTTCGACATCGGCCTGAAGGTCTTCGAACTCGCGCTCGATTATCCGACCCATGACATTACGGTCGAACCGGCGATGGATGAGGCTGCATGTGCCGCGACCTTCGACATCGGCATGCAGGCGATTGAGGGCGGCACGGATCTGCTGTGCCTCGGCGAAATGGGCATCGGCAACACGACCATCGCTGCCGCGATCTATCATGCGCTCTACGGTGGAAAGGCCAGTGACTGGACGGGTCGGGGCGCGGGGGCCGACGACGCGGTTCTCGCCCGCAAGATCGACGCGGTCGAACGCGCGGTCGCGCTCAACGCGGGCCATCTGTCCGATCCGCTCGAAATCATGCGTCGACTCGGTGGCCGCGAAATCGCAGCGCTCGCAGGCGCCATCATGGCCGCCCGCATGGAACGCATTCCAGTAATCCTCGACGGTTATGTCGTGACCGCCGCAGCGGCGATCCTGCATGCGCTCGATCCCGCCACCATCGACCACTGCATAGCGGGGCACCTCTCTGCGGAAGGCGCGCATGCCGACGTGCTGCGCCGCATCGGCAAGGCTCCGGTGCTCGATCTCGGCATGCGGCTTGGCGAAGGCAGCGGCGCCGCGCTGACGGCAGGCCTCCTCAAGGCCGCGCTGGCCTGCCATCGCGATATGGCAACCTTCGCGCAGGCGCATGTGCCGACCAAAACGGTCTGATCAGCGCACAATCACGCTACGCGCGTCATCACGAAATTTCGCGCGGGAATCATCGCGCGAATAGAACATGTGCCCGCCCTGATAGACCCTGAACCGCAGGCGGTTCGCGGCGCCGTAGTCAGGCATCTGGTCGAGCACCATCTGCGTTTCGAAATAGGGCGTGACGACATCGGTCAGCCCCTGCGCGACGAGCACGCGCATGTGCGGATCGAGCGCCATGGCGTCGCGCAGGTCGCCAACCGCCTCAGCCTGCCCATGTCCCCAGTCCCATTGGCGCGACGCCTGCTCGTTCATGAACAGATAGCGGGCGCTTTCGACTTTCCATGCGAGCTTGTCGTGGTAGAGCGCAACCATCGCCTGTGTGATCGGCGCATGCAGCCCGAGCCGCATCTGGTCGTCGGCTCCGCTGCGTGGCGCAAATGGGGTCGGGTCATAACCCATCACGGTCGCATCATACTGGCTGCCGACGCGCGCATTCTTGCGGTCGATCTCGCGCAGGAAAACCTGCACGGGAACACGCGCCCCGAGCTTGCGTACCGTGTCGAAATCGAGCCCGGTCAGATCGGCGACGCGATGGCTCATGCGGTCGATGACGGCGGGGTCTTTCACGCCGCGCATGAGGTCGGCGAGATAGTCGCCGCGCGCATAGGCCTCGACATCTGCGAGGTCGTTGCGCGTCACGCTCTGCCCCTTGAGTTGCCGCGCGGTGGCGGCATAGGAGGGCAGGCGCGCCACATTGTCGAACAGGCCGAGCCGCGAATTGAAACGCGCGAAGTCGAGCACCGGGGAGATCAGGACGAGACCGTTGATACCCAGTCCTTGATCCGTCTGCAAAGCATGGGCGATCTTGGGCGCACGAAAGCCGCCGTAACTCTCGCCCGCTATGAATTTGGGCGACAGCATGCGGTCATTTTCTTCCACCCATCGGCGGATAGTCGCCGCGAGGACGTCGATGTCGCCATCGACGCCGAAGAACCGCTTGCGCACCTCGTCGCCCCCGAGAATGCGGCTATAGCCGGTGCCCGGCGGATCGATGAACACGAGGTCGGTGAAGTCGAGCCACGTCTCGGCATTTTCTACGGTGATCGGGGGGGCAGAGGGGTAGGCCGCCTCAGCATCCATCCGCAGGCGCCACGGGCCGATGGCCCCGAGATTCAACCAGCCCGACGCATAGCCCGGACCTCCGTTGAAGACGAAGGTCACAGGCCGGGTCTCGGCCTTGCTGTCGTCGCGGCGGAAAGCGAGGGTCGCGATGTCAGCCTGCGGATTGCCCTGTTGCGCATCGTAGAGGCGGATCGTTCCGGCCGTCGCAGTGAACGACAGCGGACGTCCATCGACCGAGATCGTGTGACGAGTCGTGGAATCGGGCGGCAGGGGCTTTAGCCGCTCTGCCGAAGGACGCGCCGCCTCCGGGGCGCCACTGCCGCGCGAGCCGCGTGGTTGCGTCTGCTGCGAAGCGGCCTCGTGATCGGCGGGTTGCGCTGCGAGCGGCAGGGGGCTCGCGAGAAGAAGGGATGCGGCCAGCAGACGGACGGTCAGACAATTCATGCGCGCGCACCCGGTTGAAACGCCTCTATCCTCCCAAGATAGGGCCGATCCGGGCGTCCGCCAGTCACGCCCGCGTCATGCTGCGTCGCGGCGACGGTAGGGGCGCTCGGAACCCTTCGGCTTGTCCGGAGCCATGGGCGGCAAAGCATTGATGACCCGTTCGGCAGGGAACACGACGATCACTTCGGTACCCACGCGCACTTCGGACTTGATCGTGAATGTCCCGCCGTGAAGCTCGACGAGCCCCTTCACGATAGGCAGTCCGAGACCTGAGCCCTCGTCGGCATTCTTCTGCGCCAGCGAGCCACGTCCAAACGAGGACATGACGATGGGGATTTCATGCTCGGGAATGCCGGGGCCCGTATCGCGGATCGAAATATATTGGCCGCCATTTTGCGTCCATCCGCATTTGACCGTGACCGTTCCGCCCTGCGGTGTGAATTTGATGGCGTTGGTCAGCAGATTGAGCGTGACCTGCCGCACCGCGCGTTCATCGCCCCAGATGCGGGGGAGAGCGGGCTCGATGGCTTCCTTGATCGTGATGTCGCGCTTCTTGGCGCGCAGGCTGAGCAGATGCAGGCAATCCTCGACCACATGAGCGACCGCGACCGGCTCCTCGCGCAGTTCGTAGCGTCCGGCTTCGACGCGCGAGAGATCGAGGATCTCATTGATGAGCATCAGCAGGTGTTGTCCGCTGGAGTGAATGTCGTTCGAATATTCCTTGTAGGCGGGCACGATATGCTGCCCAAACAACTCGCCCTTCATGACCTCCGAAAAGCCCAGGATGGCATTCAGCGGCGTGCGCAGTTCGTGGCTCATCGTTGCCAGAAAGCGCGATTTGGCGAGGTTGGCCTCTTCCGCGCGACGCCGCGCCTCGTCGGAATTCGACTTCGCTTGTTCCAGCTCCGCGATCAGCATGTCTTTCTCGAGCCGGAAGGACAGGCTGGACAGCGTTGTGGAATAAAGCCGCTGCTCAAGAACGACAAAAAAGATTTGTGCACCCCCTGCCATCAACGGCAGAGGCCACGAATGTGCGTCCGCCAGCGGCCTGAGAAAGACGACGATCGCAATGGTGGTCGGCACCAGGCCGGCATAGACCGCCAGCGGCACGGTCGCAGCAAACAGCGAGGTCAGCGCTGCGATGAGCATCAGCACGAAAAGCACGAGGGTGCGCGCGTTAGGATCCGTCGCATGCACATAGAGCAGCGGCAACAGGGCCCAGACCGTGCTGTGTAGCAGTTCCGTGATGACGAAGCGACGCCGCCAGAAGCGCACGAGGACGTCGGCTTCGGTCAGGGCGAGAAGCTTCTTGGCGGTTTGATAGGCCACCAACTGGCTGGTTCCGGCCAGCACGAGCCAGATGAGCAGATCGGGCAGGGGTACCCAGATGCTGGACATGCCGGCGACAGCGAGGCTGAGCAGCATGAGAGCGGGGAGGGACGTCATCCGGCTCTGGGCGAACAGCGTCAGCAATTCGAGGTCAGATGCGCGATGGCCGGTTCCCGACGAGGTCAATCGCTCGCGGGTTTCCTTCACGTGGGCCGCGATGCGACGCCTGTGGGCAGCCACCTCTGGATCGAGACCGCGCCCGCGCTCGATCATTTCGGCCGTGACTTCACTCATAACGCACGCAACTCGAAGAGAACGGAACTTCAAGCGCTACAATGCGCCAGAAAGCTTAACGCGAGCCTGCCCTGACCCAACGTTTTTGAGGCTTTCTCACTGTTCAATCGGATGGGCGCAGATGATCGCAAGGATAAGTCTACGCTTGCGGCAAAAACATGCGCACGCTAACCGTCCGGGCATGCATATCCCCATCGAATGGAATGGATCTTGACGTCCGAGACGAGCCCGCTCGAGGCGCTGCTGCTTGAAATTCGCGCCTGCCGCATCTGCCGGGACGCCCCGCTTTACGGGCCGGCCTTGCCGCATGAGCCGCGTCCGGTGTTGCGCTTGACGCCAACAGCCCGCCTGCTCGTCGCAAGCCAGGCGCCGGGCATTCGTGTCCACGCCAGCGGGTTGCCCTTCGACGACCGCTCCGGCGATCGTCTGCGCGACTGGATGGGGGTCGACCGCGAGACCTTCTATGACGAGCGGCGCATCGCCTTCGCGCCCATGGCATTCTGCTTTCCCGGCTATGATGCCGCGGGCTCTGATCTGCCGCCGCGCCGCGAATGTGCCCGGCATTGGCACGACCGCCTTTTCGCTCTGGCGCCCAACATCGAGACCGTGCTGACGGTCGGCGGCTATGCGCAGGACTATCATCTCGCTCGTTTCGGGCTCGCGGGGCGGCGGCTGCCCATGACGCAGGTGGTGCGCAATTGGCGCGATTATCAGGATGCATCACCCAAGGTCATTCCCCTGCCGCATCCTTCATGGCGAAACACCGGCTGGTTGAAGAAGAATGGCTGGTTCGAGAGTGAACTTCTGCCAGTCCTGCGAGCCGAGGTAGCGCGGCTTACAAGCCATTGATCTCA
>JAQGKN010000151.1 GCA_028290085.1 Hyphomicrobiales bacterium | reverse complement strand
GTCGCGGCTAGCCTCGCGCGGCGTTGCCCGCCTGCGTGGCCGCACGGGCGTCGACGAACAGATGCCCGAAGGCGCAAAGGCGCTGCCCGAGCGGCGGGCAGCCTGAGCACAACAAAAAAGGGCGCCTCTCGCGAGGCGCCCTTTTTCTTGATGGGTTTTGGAAAGATCAGAGATCCATCCAGGGCATCAGCGAGACGTGGATCACGTCCTTCGCGCCCATGCCGCCAACCGACTTGATGGCATATTCCGCATCCTTCAGGCCGAAGCGATGCGTCGTCATCATGTCGATCGGGAAGCGCTTGGAAGCCAACTGCTCCAGAGCCAGCTCGCAAGCCTTGTAGCTGTGGCCGCGGGCGCTCTTCAGCGTGATGTATTTCACGGTCATCTTGCCGACCGGGAAGTTCGGGAATTCGGCCATCTCACCCTGGATGATCATGGTGCCGCCCTTGCGCTTCAGGGCTTCGATGCCGAGAAGGATCGGGGCCGTGCCCGCGCCGGCGGTGCAGTCGAGCGCCACGTCGACGCCCTTGCCGCCGGTGATTTCCATGATGCGCTCGAGCGGGTTCTCCGTCTGCACATCGATCACGTAGTCGGCGCCCAGTTGCAGGGCGCAATCCATACGCGCCTTGTCCTTGGTGGTGCCGGTGACGATGATCAGCGAGGCGCCGGCCTGCTTGCAGGCGATGGTCTGCGAGAGACCCTGCTGGCCCGGGCCCTGGATCAGTACGGTCGAGTTATAGCCGACGTTGCAGTCGAACAGCGCCCATTCGATACCGTTGGCCATCGGGGTGACGAGGCCGGCCAGTTCCGGCGAAACGCCAGCCGGGACCTTATGAACGACCGAGTTCCACGGCAGGTAGACGTACTGCGCAAAGCCGCCCCAAAGGTGGGGAGGGTTGTCGCAGGTGGTGTAGCCGTAGCGGATGCCGTTGGGGTTGTAGCGCCAGTCAGTGGCCTCGCAATGGCGGTACTGGCCAAGGTGGCACCATTCGCACTTGCCGCAGGAGACATAGTGCTCGACGAAGACGAGATCGCCTTCCTTGAAGCCCTTGCGGTTGGTGAATTCGCGACCGGCCTTGGCGATATAGCCGATGTTCTCATGGCCCATGATGACCGGGCCGCCCTTGAGGGGGTCCTTGAACATTTTGACGTCGGTGCCGCAGATGCCGGCCACTTCCATCTTCATGAGCGCGCCGTCGATCGGGATCTCCGGCATGGGGAACTCGCGGATCTCGAGCTTGTTCGCGCCGGTTTTCACTGACGCAAGAACTTTTTCCACCATGACGTTTCCCCTTTCGTTGTAGAGGGTCACTTCGTATCTTGCGGGCCAATGGCGGGTCAAGCGTGTTTTGGCCGCACATGCCCGAGCGCCGCCCGTCCGCTGGACCTGCCACGTCCCGGCGGCTAAATCTTAGGGACCGATGAGCATAGACCTGACGCCCGAAAGTGACACCCGGCCGCAAGGCGTAGCCCTGCGGCTCGGCACGCAGAAGAAGAGCGCCGCCCACCGCGAGGCGCTGGCCCGCGTGCGGGGCTGGACGCGTGAGCGCTTTCGCCTGAACGAAGACGATACCGTCATGGTCACCGAGCTCGAATGCGCCCTGCCGGGCTGCCCCCCGCTCGAAACCGTCCTCGCCTTCTGGACAGAGGACGGGCAACGGCGTCATTACAAGATCTTCAAGCCGGTCGAACAGGTCGTGGAGGACGATCTGCCGCCGTCATGGATGAAAAATGCGCTGATCGTCCCCGAGGGGATGGGCTGCGAGTGCTGCTGACGCGAACTTAACGGTGAGACACTTGGCCAAGAAAATTCCGCTCAAAATCGCCATCGCCGAATACCCCCACACAGCCGCCATCCGAAACGGCTCCATCCCCATCGAGGGTGTCGAGCCCGAATTCGTGACCGTCGTGCCCCAGATCGCCGCCTACCGGCGCATGGTGCGGCAGGTCGAGTTCGACGTCTGCGAGATCGCACCCACGACCTACATGATCGCGCGCGCCTATGGCTCCCCCTTCGTTGCCCTGCCGATCTTCGTGACACGCCACTTCCACCACGGCGGCGTGCTGGTGCGCCCGGAACTGGGCATCAAGCACCCCAAAGACCTCGAAGGTAAAAAGGTCGGCGTGCGCGCTTATTCCGTAACGACGGGTGTCTGGACGCGCGGCATTTTCATCGACGAATTCGGCATGGACATCTCCCAGGTCACCTGGGTGGTTGATGACGAGGAGCATGTGCAGCAGCTCAAGCTGCCCTCCAACGTCGAACACGCGCCCAAGGGTAGCTCGCTTTTCGCGATGATGAAGGCGGGCGAACTGGCCGCCGGTTTCGCCGCCAATGCGGGCATCGGCCGCTCGGGCGACCCCGCCGGTGGCTGGAAGACCGAGGACACGAGCATGTGGCCCGACCTCTTCCCCGACGCGCATGAGCGCGAGGCCGAATGGTACAAGCGCACCGGCATCTATCCGATGCATGCCACCATCGTCGTGAAGGACGCCGTCTTGGCGGAGCACCCTTGGGTCGCCCGCTCGCTGCACGATGCCTTTGAGACGGCCAAACAGGATTGGCTGGCCCGCATGGCGAGCGGCGAAATCGATGGCCCGAACGAGAAGAAGTACAAGAAGATCTCGCAGATCGTCGGCCCGGATCCGCTGCCCTACGGCATGGAGGCCAATCTTCCGACTATCCTGAAGCTCGAGGACACGGCCTGGAAGCAGGGGCTCATCCCCCAGCGCGTGGCACTGGAAGACGCCTGGATCGACCCGCTGAAGGTCTGATTTTTTCCATCAAGAAACGATCCTGAATTGGAGAGACGCCCGATGTCCGACCTGAAACTGAAAACCGCGATCCAGACGCTTGGCCACACGCAGGCCCTGAAGGACG
>JAQGKN010000385.1 GCA_028290085.1 Hyphomicrobiales bacterium | reverse complement strand
GGGCTTCCACTTCTTCACAAACGAAGCCGGCGGCAACATGATGATGTTCATCAACCTCATTTGGATATGGGGACACCCGGAAGTCTACATCCTGGTACTGCCAGCCTTCGGCGTTTTCTCGGAAGTGGTCTCGACATTTTCAAGCAAGCCGCTATTCGGATATCGGTCAATGGTGCTGGCCACCCTGGCGATTTGCATTCTCTCGTTCCTTGTTTGGCTGCATCACTTTTTCACAATGGGAGCCGGGGCGGACGTTAATGCAGTCTTCGGCATCGCATCCATGATGATTGCGGTGCCGACGGGAGTGAAAGTCTTCAACTGGCTATTCACCATGTACGGCGGCCGCGTCCGCTTCACGGCCCCGATGTTGTGGGCGATCGGCTTTATGGTGACCTTCGTGATCGGCGGCTTGACAGGCGTGCTGCTGGCTGTGCCACCCGCTGATTTCATCTTGCATAACAGCCTCTTCCTCGTAGCTCACTTCCACAATGTTATTATTGGCGGCGTGCTGTTCGGCGCGTTCGCGGGATACACCTATTGGTTTCCAAAGGTGTTCGGCTTTACGCTCGACGAGCGACTGGGGAAGATCGCCTTCTGGTTCTGGTTAGTCGGATTCTACGTGGCATTCATGCCGCTCTACGTGGTCGGACTGCTCGGCATGACGCGCCGCATGCAGCATTACGATGTTCCCGAATGGAGGCCATGGCTGCTGCTTGCGGCTGTCGGCGCCGGGCTCATCCTGTGCGGAATCATCGCCCAGGCCGCTCAACTCGTTGTCAGCATTCGCGAGCGAGAGAAATTGCGCGACGTGTTTGGGGATCCCTGGGACGGCCGCTCGTTGGAGTGGGCGACGATGTCGCCGCCTCCCGCCTTCAATTTTGCGGTGCTCCCCAATGTTGAGGGCGAAGAGCCATATTGGGGAATCAAGCAGCGCGCGCTTGCGGAGCAGCGCCTTGGGGAGGAGCCCGACTATCAGGCGATCGAAATGCCAAGAAGTTCTCCGACAGGCTTTGTCACCGCGTTCTTTGCGACTGTCACCGGCTTTGCACTTATCTGGCACATCTGGTGGATGGTAGTACTCGGACTCTTCGGCGCCTTCGTAACCTTCGTGGTCTTCGCCTGGCGTGACGTCGAGGAATACGAAATCCCTGTCGAAGAGGTTGCCAGGTTCGATCGCGAACGGCGCCGGCTTCGGGCCGAGGCGCTCGCAACACTGAGGCAACCGGCATGACGGACATCGCAGTACTTGGCGGGCCAAGGGACCCTTACAAGCTCGGCCGCCGCCTTCACGCATACGATTCGCACGCGGCGACCGGACAGGGCGAGGGCGGTCCGGCGTCCAAGCGGACCGTTGTCGCCTACGGCTTCTGGATTTTCCTCCTCAGCGACATCATCATGTTTTCCGCTTTCTTTGCCACCTATGCGGTTCTGGCAGGGGCGATAGCGGACGGTCCGACGGCCCGCGACCTGTTTAGTATCCCGCGGGTCGCAATCGAGACCGTCTGCCTGCTGACGTCGAGTTTCGCGTGTGGGTTAGCTGCCATAGCGACACGGGTTCGCAATCAGCTGTGGACGCAAGTGGGATTGCTGGTAACCGGCCTTCTGGGACTTGTGTTCGTAGGGCTCGAATTCCAGGAATTCGCCCAGATGATCGCGGATGGTGCAGGGCCGAGCCGCAGCGCCTTTCTGTCGGCCTTCTTCGCTTTGGTAGGCTGCCACGGACTTCACGTCTCCGCTGGCCTGCTCTGGCTTACAACGATGATGGCCCAGGTTTTCGTCAAGGGTTTTAAGCCGAATATTCTGCGCCGACTGATGTGCTTCAGTCTGTTCTGGCATGCCCTGGACATCATCTGGGTTGGAGTTTTCACGATCGTCTACCTGATCGGGGCCTACACATGAGCATGCATTTAAGTTCGGAATTTGACCCGCGCGACCTTGCCCCAGGTGACGAGGGACCTACAGACAGTGCCATCTTCCGCGGCGTGATCGAATACGTTGTCGGATTTGTCCTCGCGCTCGGATTGACAGGAGTGTCCTTCTACGTCGCCGGTTCCGACCTGATCTGGAAGCCGGGCATCGCTACCGGGCTCATCGTGCTCGCCATCGCGCAGATGGGCGTTCACCTGGTATTCTTCCTGCACATTACAACGTCACCGGACAGCACCAACAACGTCCTGGCCCTTGCCTTCGGCGTTTTGATCGTGCTGCTGGTCATCGGCGGCTCCCTTTGGATCATAACGCATCTCAATCACAACATGATGCCTATGGAAACAATCATGCAGATGCAACGTTAGCACGCGAGCTGCGAGAGTATGGAGTGGGACGATGCAGAAAGTAGTCGTCGTTGGTGGCGGTATTGCCGGAATCGTTTCAGCGACTCATCTCGCTCGCCGTCTGAAGGGCGATGCCGCGGAGATCATTCTTGTCGATCACACTTTTGCACATTTGTGGAAGCCCATGCTTCATACCTTCGCGGCGGGTACTGCGTCCGATCATGAGCGCCCCGGGGGTCATTCGCCTGACTTAGGAGCGCCCGTCCGAGTAGTTGACCGCGGCCGAGTACGGCCTGGGATCATTGTTGGTGCAGTGGAGTCCTCCTGCATTTCCAAGCACACTGCAAGGTTTACATAGCTGGGGAACAGGCTCTTGGCCAGATCCAAGCACAACGCCCTGCTGCCAGCAGAAGCCTTGTCCCAAGTCTTTTTTGATCTTATCTCGTCGAGAGCTCCACGCTCA
>JAQGKN010000131.1 GCA_028290085.1 Hyphomicrobiales bacterium | reverse complement strand
AATACCTTGCCGCTGAGGTGACGTCTACCGAGCGCGACAGTTTTGCAACAGTCCCGCTTCAGGCTTCGTCTTGTAGTCTAAATTTCTTTGTGAAATCAGTTACATGGGCCGCAAGGATAGTGCTTTACCTTCCTTGGCATCACGGACCCAGACGCCGTCACCCTGGCGTTCGAAGTGGGCGATGTGACCTTTTCGCGCGGTTAAGGCGAGGCGTCCGTGCTCCAGCTGCCATCCCACGGGATCGAAAATTACCAGACCCTGATCGCGGCAGGCGGGGGCAAGCTGGGCCTTGTTCGTGCCCTTGGGGCCGCGCGTCTTGTCGTCGAGCGTCAGCATGCAGCCTGTGTCTCGAGCCTCGCGAAGGGGGGCATAACGGCCGGCGACGCCCACGCGGCTCGTGGCTGGAGCCTCGCGGCTGGCGAGCGCCTTGGCGGGCTGCTCTCTGACCGCATTTTGGGGCGCTGCGGTACGCGGCATCTCGCGCTTGGGTGAAAAGCCCGTGCCGACCGGCGCCTGTTCGACGAAACCGCCCGGCGCCTGCGCCACCTGCTGGCCAGCCTCGCGGCGCACGGCATCCTGCTCTGAAATAAGCTGATAGATCTCGCCTTCCGGGCCGGTGGCCTGAAGCTCGTCCGAACCTGCCGAAGGCTTGAATTCGAGCACCGGCGTGCCCTCTGCATCGTCCAGCCGCAAGGTGCGATCCGCCCCGAGGCTCCAGCGCCCGACGTCGGCGAGGATCGGCAGCGCGCGCTTGCATCCGGCAGGCATCGCGAGGGGCAGGTTTTGCGCTTGCGCGTCGTCTGCGGCCCGCAACTGGAAACGGCATTTCCGGTTGGTGTCGTTCAGCGACATGTCCCACGGGCCGGCGGCCTTGGCGGGAGCACTGAGATCGACGGCAGCACCAGCGTCAGCGCCGATGAGCATGGACGTGGCGATGAAAGCGCCTATGGCCACCGAAGTCAGCCGAGTGCGGGAAAAAGCATTCCTCATTACGGCGTCTCCGGGACGTTCTCGTGCGAAATCACAAGGCAGGTATCTGCCTTAATGCGATTCAGTCATCGCTATTTATCCGGGTTATCATTGCCGCCCGACGCGGGCAAGCCTCGACTCCGCAACCGGTGTCAACACCGGCTTGCCGCTGGCCCAGGCCTCGATGTTGTCAATCAACAGGCGGGCCATCGCACGCCGAGTTTCGTGCGTGCCAGATCCGACATGGGGGAACAGCACGACATGTTCCATCGCGACGAGCGCGGCGGGCACTTTCGGTTCCTGCGTGAACACGTCGAGGCCAGCGGTTGCTATGCGCCCGTCCTGGAGAGCCTCGATCAGCGCGTCCTGATCGACAAGCGAACCGCGCGCGATATTGATCACAATGCCCTGCGGCCCAAGGGCATCCAGCACGGCGCGATCGACGAGGTTGCGCGTCTGCGGACCGCCAGGTGCAGCAACAAGGAGAATGTCGCAGGCTGCCGCGAGATCGCGTGGCGTCGAATAATAGGGATAAGCGACGTCATCCTGCTTGTTGCGCCCGCAATAGGCGATGGTGACGCCGAAGGCCTCGGCGCGTTTCGCAATCGCCTTGCCGATGCGCCCGAGGCCGAGGATGCCGAGCGTCTTGCCGCGCAACGTCGCACTGAGCCGAAAGGGTGCCTTCTCCCACCGTCCCGGCGCAGCCAGCGTTCGGCGGCGGGGAATTGGCGCACGGCGTTGAGCAGCAGGCCCATGGCGGTGTCGGCGGTTTCTTCCGTCAGCACGTCGGGCGTGTTGGTGACGACAATGCCGTGTTGCGCGGCCCAGGCAGCGTCGATGGTGTCGTAGCCGACACCGAGATTGGCAACGAGTTCGACCGCTGGAAATTGCGCGAGGAAGGCACCGTCGATGCGCAATGCGCGGCCGTCGGACAGGATGCCCGCGCCGGTCACGATGGCGCGAATGCGCGGTGCGACTGATACTATGAAGGCCGCCTCGTCGGCGGCCTCCCAGAGCTTGTGCAGCGTGAAGTTTGCCGCAAGCGCGGTGCAGACTTCATCGGAAAGACGCACGGGCATCAACAGTTCGATCATGCTCGCCGTCTCCGTTGTTTCAAGCCGTGTCAGTTCTTCGGAATGCCGGCTTTTTCAATGACGGCTGCCCATTTCTTGATATCCGCTTCGAGACGGCCCTTCAATTCATCGGGCGTCGTCGATTTGGCTTCGATGCCAAGATCGAGCAGCTTGCGCTTGATCTCGCTGTCGGCGACCACCTCGACCAGAGCCTTCTGCAGCTTGGCAATAATTTCTGGTGACGTGCCGGCGGGTGCGAAGAGCGCGTTCCACGAGGTCACGTCGTAGCCCGGCACGCCCGCTTCCTGCGCGGTGGGAATGTTGCGCGTGACGGTCGAGCGCACCGGGCCGGAGGCTGCGAGAGCGAGGATCTGGCCGTCGTCCATCAGGCCTTTCAGGGAGGCATAGGAATCGATCATCAGATCCATGTCGCCGCGCGTCAGCGCGAGCAGCAGATCGGGCGTGTTGCGATAGGGCACGATGCGGAAGTCGATGTCGGCGGAGGACTTGAACAGTTCGGCCGACAGGTTCTGCGTGCTGCCTGCTGCCACCGTGCCGACGTTCAGCTTGCCGGGATTGGCCTTGCCGTAGTCGACGAAGTCCCTGAGCGTCTTGTAGTTCGATTTGGCGCTGGTCGCGAGAATGAAGTCGAAGAAACCGAGTGAGGAGATCGGGGCGAAATCCTTGATGGGGTCGAAGCGCAGATCCTTGAACAGGTTCACGCTGACGGCAGTGCCGTTGGAGAAGAGCGCCAGCGTGTGTCCGTCAGTGCCGCCCGACAGCACCGTGCGGGCCGCGTTGATGCCACCGGGCCCCGGCTGGTTTTCGATGATGAAGCGCTGGCCGAGTTTGTCGCCGAGACGCTCGGTCACGATGCGGGCGGTGATGTCAGCGACGCCGCCCGCACCGAAGGGCACGATCACGCGCACGGGCTTGGTCGGGTAGGCGACATCGGCGAAAGCGGGCGTGGCGAGCGCGATGCTGCATGCCAGCGGCGCCAGCGCAAGCGCGCGGCAGAGATCGCGGCGCGAGAGGGCGTCAGCCATGGGCGCACGCGGCGTCAGATCGCGGGTCTTCGACATTCCAGTCCTCCTGCCGCATCACGTGACGCGGGATTGGTTTCCTCCGGGCGTGCGCTCGTCTTTCGGAGCGGCACGCGTGCCGCGCGCGAGGCTATACGGCCCAGCGCCGCGTGCAAATGCGTAGTTTTCAGAGATTAATGTATCATATTGGCGTGTTGACGTGTCAGGCGCCGCGTTCGCGGGTGCTGTCGTGCCAGCGGCGGAGAGCCAGGCGCGAGACGGCCTCGAGTGCCAGATAGATCGCGATGCCGGCGATCGAGATCAGGAACAGGGCGGCGAACATGCGCGGAATGTTCAGCCGGTAGCCCGCCTCGACGATGCGATAGGCGAGACCCGCGCCGCGCCCCGCAGTGCCCGCTGCGATCTCGGCGGCGATGGCGCCAATGAGGGCGAGGCCACCCGCGATGCGCAGCCCTCCCAGAAAATAGGGCAAAGCCGCGGGTAGGCGCAGCAGCCGCATCTGCTGCCAGCGCGTAGCGCGGTAGAGATCGAAGAGGTCGCGCAGGTTGTGATCGGCCGAGGCGAGGCCGAGTGCGGTGTTGGCGAGGATCGGGAAGTAGGCGACTAGGAAGGCGCAGACGAGGACCGCCGTACCCGGTTCCAGATAGACCAGCAGCAGGGGGGCGATGGCGATGATCGGCGTCACTTGCAGGACAACCGCGAAGGGGAAGAACGAGCGCTCCAGCCAGCGCCATTGCGCGAATAGAATGGCCAGCGCTACGCCGATGCCGACAGCCAGAGCGAGCGCTAGCGCTGTGATGCGCAGCGTGACCCAGAGGGAGCCTGACAGCGTGCCCCAGTCGGTGATCAGCGTCGTCGCGATCAGGCTCGGCGCGGGCAGGATGTAGGGCGGTATTTCCGCCCAGCGCACCAGCGTCTCCCAAGCTGCGAGCACGGCGGCGCAGACAAGCATGGGAAGGGCGCGCTCGGCGCTCATTCGGCCATTACCTGTTCAAGTGCCCGCGATGTCGCGCGACATTTCTCGACGTAGAAGGGGCTGACGCGGAAGTCTTCGTCTCGCGGGCCGTCGTAGGCGATCTCGATCTCGGTGGCGATGCGGCCGGGGCGCTGCGTGAAGACCGCGATGCGGCTCGACAGATAGACGCTCTCGTAGACCGAATGCGTCACGAAGACGGTGGTCGTGCCGAGTTCCGCGCGCAGCCGCAGCAAATCGCGATTGAGTTTCAGCCGCGTGATTTCGTCGAGCGCGGCGAAGGGCTCGTCCATCAGCAGGAGGGCCGGACGCAACACCAGTGCACGCGCGATGGAGACGCGCATTTTCATGCCACCCGACAACTCGCGCGGGAAGGCTTTTTCGAATTCCTTCAGGCCGACGAGATCCAGCACTTCGCGGATGCGAGAGCCTGCGTCGGCGCGGCTCGTGCCGCGAAGTCGGAGCGGAAGCCAGACATTCTCGAAGATGCTGGCCCAGGGCATGAGTGTCGCGTCCTGGAAGACGAAACCGATCTCGGGCCTTTTGCCATCCCGCCAGTCGATGGTCCCGCCATCAGGTTGCGAGAGATTGGCGATGAGGCGGAGCGCGGTCGACTTGCCGCAGCCTGAAGGGCCCAGCAGGGAAAGGAATTCGCCGTCGCGCACGTCGAGGTCGAGGCCGCTCAAGGCCGTCGTGCCGTTGGCGAAGGATTTGGCGAGACCGCGCAGGGAGACGAGAGGCGGAATGGAAAGGCTCACTTGTCCCCGCTGCTGTCGAGGCCGACGCCCTTGTTGACGAATTGCAGCGTGTAGGCGCGGCGATAATCGATGGAGGCTTTCAGCACGCCTGCTTTCACCATCTTGTCGAAGAAGCTCTTCTGCCGCTCGTCCGTCATGGCGCCGACGCCGAGCTTCTTGGAATCTCCGGAATCGACGATGCCGTATTCCTTCATGCGGGCCAGCGAATAGGACAGTTGGGCGTCGGTGATGTCGGGGTTGTCGCGTTTGATGGCGGCATTGGCGGCGGTGGGATCACCCCTCATGTAATGCACCCAGCCGAGGATTGAGGCATCGACGAAGCGCTGCACGAGGTCGGGCCTTTTCTCGATGAGATCGCGGCGCGTTTCAATCGTCGTCGAATAGGTGTCGAAGCCCTGGTCGGCGAGCAGGAAGACATTGGGCTTGAACCCCGCCTGCGCCTCGACTGCAAAGGGCTCGGAGGTGAGATAACCCTGCTGCGCGGACGCTTTGTTGGCGATGAAGGGTGCTGAATTGAACGTGTAATTGCGCACGTCCTCTTCGCGGAAGCCGTATTCGACGCGCAGCCATTGGTAGGCGGTGGCCAGCAGATCCTTGCCGACATAGATCGGCGCGCCGACCAGCGAGCGGAAGGTGTCGTGGCCCTGCCCCGGGTGCGACATGAAGATTTGCGGGTCTTTCTGGAAGGCCGCAGCCACGACCAGTGTCGGGATGTTCTCCTCCACGGCCGAGAAGGCCTGCACCATGTTGCCGCCCATGTAGAAATCGATGCGGCCGGTGGGGAGGAGCAGGCGATTGTTGACCTGTGGCCCACCCTGCACGATTTCGACGTCGAGACCGTATTTGGCGTAGGTGCCGTCGACCAGCGCCTGATAGAAGCCGCCGTGCTCGGCCTGCGCCAGCCAGTTTGTTCCGAAGCGGACCTTGTCGGCGGCGGCCGCCGGCAGACAAAGGGCGAGCGATAGAATCGTCGCGGCCAGCGCGCTCACGCGTATCATTCGACCCCCTCCGTTGCACGGCCCTTGGCAGGCTCCAGCGCCACCACAGAACTGGTGCGTTCTCTGGCAAAGTTCATGCCTTTGTGGCCCTGCTTTGTGTTCTCGCGCAAGAGGAGACCATTGCATAACCTGCTTCACTCCATCCGGGTCGTCATCGCGAGGAGCGAAGCGACGCGGCAATC
>JAQGKN010000116.1 GCA_028290085.1 Hyphomicrobiales bacterium | reverse complement strand
GTGCTTGCTAACAAACGCCGCTATTGCGACTGCGCCGCAGGCACTTTCTGCACGGTAATAAACGTCGCCATTGCGAGGAGTGAAACGACGAAGCAATCCAGGAGTCGCAGGACTGCTCTGGATTGCTTCGCTTCGCTCGCAGTGACGCACTTTACGACGAAGGTTCGAGCCCTTACGAAATTCCGATGATCTCGACCTCGCCCGGCCCCGCCGTCACGACGTCGCCGATCTCTTTCGACGTCAGAGCGCGGCCCATCGGCGAGACGTAGGAGATTGTGCCCTTCGCAGGGTCAGCCTCGTCCTCGCCGACAATGCGGAATGTCAATTCGCGCCCGTCCTCGTGGCGGATTTTCACCGAACTGCCGAAATGTACCCGTGTCTTGTCGGGCATGGGCGGCACAAGCTCGGCATTGCCCCGCCTCGCCTGCCAGTAGCGCAGGTCTCTTTGCGCCCGCGCAGTCGCGGAGCGATCCTCCGCTTCTTGCGCATGGGTGATCTCCGCGTGCAGACGCGCGATCTCTGCATCGATCATCGCCAGGCCTTCGGCTGTGACGAGGTTACGATGCGGGCTGACAGGCCGATCGGGAAGGTCGTCGAAGACCTCGCCGTCGGGTTCTTTCATGAAAGCTATGCTCATGCGAAGGGAACGCTCCGCCAGATAGCAAGTTCCGTTGTGCCGTCAGGGCATCTCGACGACGAAGCGGCCGCGAATCTTGCCCTGCACGATGTCGCGCGCGGCGTCGATGACGCGGTCGAAGGGAATGGTCGTCGTGATCGACGCGAGCTTGGCCCTGTCGAGTTCTTTTCCCAGGCGCTGCCACGCTTCCAGCCGCAGCGGCTTGGGGCACATCACGCTCTCGATGCCGAGCAGGCACACGCCGCGGAGGATGAAAGGCGCCACCGAGGTCGGCAGGTCCATGCCCTGAGCGAGGCCGCAGGCGGCGATGGCGCCGCGCATCTTCGTCTGTGCGAGAACATGGGCCAGCGTCAGCGACCCCACTTAGTCGATGCCCGCCGCCCAACGCTCTTTCATAAGCGGACGCACCGGGCCCTCGAAATCCTTGCGTGTCATGATTTCGTCGGCGCCGAGGCCGTGCAGGTAATCGGCTTCCTCCGGGCGGCCTGTCGAGGCAATGACGTGATAGCCCGCGTTTTTGAGCAGCGCGACGGCCACCGAGCCGACGCCGCCTGCCGCACCCGTGACAATGGCAGGGCCCATGGCGGGCGTGATGCCGTGCTTCTCAAGAGCCATCAACGCCAGCATGGCCGTGTAGCCCGCCGTGCCGATGGCCATGGCTTGCGCCGCATCTAGGCCGGCAGGCAGCGGCACCAGCCAATCGCTTTTGACGCGCGCCTTTTGTGCATAGCCGCCGAGGTGCATTTCTCCGACGCCCCAGCCGTTCAGCACGACCTGATCGCCGGGCTTGAACTCAGGGCTGGCGGAGCTTTCGACGATGCCGGCGAAATCGACGCCAGGGATCATCGGGAAACGGCGCACCACCGGTGACTTACCGGTGATGGCGAGGCCGTCCTTGTAATTGACGGTCGAATGGGTGACTCGCACCGTGACATCGCCGTCCATCAGGTCAGCTTCGTCGAAATCGACGAAAGCAGCCTGGCTGCCGGAGTCGGTCTTGTCGATGCGAACGGCCTTGAAACTCGCCATGATAATCTCCTCGAAGGCCGGAGAGATTTCGCCGTGGCGCGCGTTCCGTCAAGCTGTGACGGCACTGTCCTTTCGGACAACAGGCTTCTCGACGATGGGCAGGTTGATGAGCGCCGAGGCTATGCCCAGCGCAATCGAAAGCCACCAGACGATATTGTAGGAGCCCGTGGCCTCGCGCAGCACACCGCCGAGCAGAACACCCAGGAAGCCGCCGACCTGATGCGAGAAGAAGGCGAAGCCGTAGAGCATCGCGAAATAGCGCGTACCGAACATCTGGCCGATGATGGCGGAAGTCGGCGGCACGGTGGAGAGCCAGAGCAGGCCCGACACGGCGCCGAAAAGATAGGCCGTAATGGCGGTCGGCGGCAACGAGATGAAGATAGCCGTGGCGATGGCTCGCGAGATGTAGATGAACGACAGTATCCAGCGTCGCGGCATGCGGTTCGACAGATAGCCTGATGACAGGGAGCCGACGATATTGAACAGCCCCACCAGCGCGAAGGCCCAATAGCCCACCTGTGGCGAAAGACCGGCTTCCACCACATACTTCTGGAAATGCACGGTGATGAAAGCGAGCTGGAAGCCGCAGGTGAAGAAGCCGAGCACGACGAGAACATAGGAACGATGCGCGAAGGCCTCGCTCAACGCTTCGCGCGTCGTCTGCTGCTTCGGTGCGCCCGCCACGGCGGCCTTCATAGGCGCGCTGGCGACGGCGAGTGAAAGCGGCAGGATGCAGAGCATCAGCACGCCGAACAGCACGGTCGTCATCTGCCAGCCCAGCGACTGGATCATCGCGCCCGATAGCGGCGAGAAGAGAAACTGGCCAAAGGAGCCAGCCGCCGTCACGAGGCCGAAAGCCATGGCGCGCTTGTGGTCGGGAACGAGCTTGGCCAGCGCGCCGACAACGAGCGACATGGAGCAGCCTGACAGGCCAAAGCCGATCAGCAGGCCAGCTGAAAACGTGAACGTGGCGGGCGAGGAGCTGACCGACATCAGCACGAGGCCAGTAGCGTAGAGAACAGCGCCGCCACACAATATGCGCATGGTGCCGAACCGGTCCGCGAGCGCGCCAGCGAAGGGCTGCCCGATGCCCCAGAGCAGGTTCTGCATGGCAAGCGCGAAAGAAAAGGTATCACTGCCCCAGCCGTTGGCGCTCATGATCGGGAGCTGGAAATTGCCGGAGGCGGCGCGGGGGCCGAAGGTCAGCATCGAGATCATGCAGGCGGCGACGATGACGATTTCGGGCGCCACCTTCTTGCGTTGCGCTGGTTCGTTCGTCGCGCTTGTGCTCACCGCCATGCCATTGCCCCCGTCGCGCCAGCTCCAACTGTCCGGCTTGCGCTTGACCGCGCACCCGAGTCGGGCGCCTGACTGGCCATGTGCGGAAACGATCGATACCTTGTGAGCTGCG
>JAQGKN010000660.1 GCA_028290085.1 Hyphomicrobiales bacterium | reverse complement strand
AATTGCGACCCTTCCCGACCGAAACCAAACTGCCGTCGATGCGTTTTTCGACGCGTATCACGTGCCGGATTCCTTCACCGTACCCGGCTCATGGTCCTTCTGACCACATTGCACGGGGAGGTTCGTCATGAGCAGAAACCGCGGCGTCGTCTACATCAAGCCAGGTGAAGTCCAAGTTCAGGATATCGGCGATCCCAAGTTCGAAAACCCGCATGGCCGCAAGATCGAACATGGCGTGATCCTGAAAGTCATTTCGACCAATATCTGCGGATCCGACCAGCACATGGTCCGCGGTCGGACAACCGCGCGGACAGGCATGGTGCTTGGGCACGAGATCACGGGCGAGGTGATCGAGAAGGGCTCAGATGTCGAGATGATCGAGCTGGGCGATCTCGTGTCGGTGCCGTTCAACGTCGCCTGTGGACGGTGCCGCGCCTGCCGGGAAACGGACACGGGCGTGTGCCTGACGGTCAACCCCGGTCGCGCAGGCGGTGCTTACGGCTATGTCGACATGGGCGGCTGGATCGGCGGCCAGGCCCGCTACGTCATGGTTCCCTATGCCGACTTCAACTTGCTCAAGTTTCCGGATAAGGACCAGGCGATGTCCAAAATCATGGACCTGACCATGCTGACGGACATCCTGCCGACCGGCTTCCATGGCGCCTTGAATGCGGGCGTCAAGCCGGGCTCGACGGTTTACGTCGCGGGCGCCGGTCCGGTCGGCCTCGCGGCGGCGGCCTCCGCCCAGCTCCTCGGCGCTTCGATCATCATGATAGGCGACATGAACGAGGCGCGGCTGAGCCATGCCAAGAGCGTCGGCTTCGTCCCGATAGATCTCACCAAGCACGATCGCCTCGGCGAGCAGGTCGCCGCGGTCGTCGGCGAACCCACGGTCGATTCATTCATCGACGCGGTGGGCTTCGAGGCCAAGGGCCACGGAGGTGGCGATCAGCCTGCCATCGTGCTGAACCAGGCGATGGAGATTATTCGGCCGGCCGGTGCAATCGGCATACCCGGGTTGTATGTCACGGAAGATCCCGGCGCCCATGACCAGGCAGCAAAGACCGGCAGCCTCAGTCTTCGCTTGGGCCTCGGCTGGTCAAAGTCGAATTCCTTCCACACCGGCCAGACGCCCGTCCTGCGCTATAATCGCCAGCTCATGATGGCGTTGCTGAACGACCGCCTGCCGATTGCGAAGATGGTCAATGCCAAAGCCATCAGCCTTGAGGATGCGCCGGAGGGCTACGCCGAATTCGACAAGGGCGTCGCCGCGAAATTTGTGCTCGACCCGCACGGCTTGTTGGCTAAGGCAGTCTGACTATTCTTGATCACGAGTTCAATTATTATCAGCAAGGTGAGGTGGCACGGCAGAAATGGTCCAGGTTTGTGTTAGTTTTTTGGCAGATTTCCCCATGACAGATAAGGAGATTGGCCATGAGGAAGCGGCTTTCGGTCGAACACATCGTGGCAGTTTTGAAGCAAGCGGAACTCGGTCCGTGTAAGCTCTGGCATCTTTGAAGGTCGCCCTTGTTGTTGGCGGCAGCGTCAGGACATCCCAGCCTTGCGAAATTTCAACCGCATAAAACAACGTATTTTTCGGCCAAGTTGACGGGGGAAAACCAAGGAGGGACGCCGCAGGCGTGACATTTCGGTTCGGCCGCGAAGGGGAGTGCGCCGATCGCCGATATTGCGCCCCATGACAAAACTCTGGAGGCGGAATTAAAGGTGCGTTAGTCGAAATCGACCTTTGACGGAACGCTTCAACCTTAGATCGAAAACCTCTTTAAAGCTCACCAGCACGCGATTCCACAGCTCTACCGATTTCAATGTGATTGAAAATAAACCGGCAGGAGACTCGCAATGAGCATTAGTCTTACACCGAAAACCGGTCGATCAGCAATCAGAGTTCTAGACAGTAAGCTCGCACGCGAAATAACGGAGTTAGTGCGGGACACCGAAACGCCGCTTCTGTTTCACCATTCAAGCCGCGTCTATTACTGGGCCACTTTGGCAGGCAAACGGCGCGCACTCAGATTTGATTCCGAGCTGCTGTATGCCGGAGCAATGTTTCACGACATGGGGTTGACCCATCAGCACGGCAGCGCGGATGAGCGCTTCGAAGTCGACGGCGCAAATGCCGCCCGCGACTTCCTGAGAAGCCACAGCATCGCGCAAAAAGATATTGACACGGTTTGGACCGCGATCGCATTGCACACAACGCCTGGCATCCCAAAACATATGCACCCGGTCGTAGCTCTGGTGACTGCCGGCGTCGAAATGGACGTGCTTGGGTTAGGTTATGCGGAGTACAGCGATGCTGAGCGCGAGGCGGTGGTGCGTGCGCATCCGCGTTCTGAGAATTTCAAAGAAGACATAATCAACGCCTTTTATGACGGAATCAAACACAAGCCGAAGACGACGTTCGGAAATGTAAAAGCCGATGTCCTCGCCGATAAAGATCCGTCTTTTCGGCGCGGCAATTTCTGCAGCGTGATTCGCGCCTCCGCTTGGAGAGGGTAGAACTCGTACCGTCCTCTAATCGGAAATTCCGCGCTCGCGGCGGGAATGGCTTGCGGCACGGCGGCTGAGCCGGAGGGCATTTCTCACTTCGTCTCGCTCCACTTCCACATGATGGCGACAGCCGTCAAAAGAAGAACAACTGCAATTCCGAGAACGAATTTGCACTGTATGCTCCGCTCCTGACTCGGCGGACCGGCAAGTGAACAACGAAGGCCTGACGGTTCGATGGGTGTCGGTTTAGTTCGCATCGGCCCTCGGTCTCGATGCTATGAACGTTCGTTCGAACCAGTCGTTCATATGGGCGAAGCATACGTAAGTTTCGGATGCAGCGCCTCAGGGCCGCCGCCCATATAACTGTCGTACCAGCGATAAAAGGTCCGTCGTGGGATGCCCAGCCGGTCCGGCGTGCGCGCGCTGGCAGATGTGACTGCTCGACGACTTGAATGATCTCTAGCTTTTCGGAGGCGGGATATCTCATGCGTCGTC
>JAQGKN010000061.1 GCA_028290085.1 Hyphomicrobiales bacterium | reverse complement strand
CGCGCAAATGGTCAGTAAAGCTGTCCTATTGACGGCGCGCGAACATGCCAGAATTATGGCAGGCGCACAAGCGATGAAAAAGCCGTTTTATGACACGAGCTGAGCTAAATGACGTGGTCTGCTGACGCAGCGCCAGATGCCTGCGTTTCCCGTGTCCTCGCAACCCTGAAAATGAGACGCAAAGATGGATTTCGCCAGCGACAATGCCGGGGGTGCGAGCCCAAGGATTCTGCAGGCTATTATCGCCGCCAACGCCGGCTTTACGGCCGCCTATGGCGAGGACGAGTTCACCCGCGATGCCGCGGTACGCATCTCCGACGCCTTCGAGCGAGACTGCGCCGTTTTCCTCGTGACGACAGGCACGGCGGCCAACGCGCTTGCCCTCGCAGCGCTCACCCCGCCCTGGGGCGCGGTTTTCTGCCATGAGGACGCGCATATTTGCGACGACGAATGCGGCGCACCTGAATTCTACACAGGCGGCGCCAAGCTCGTCGGCCTGCATGGCCCGCAGGGCAAGATCACAGCCCAGGGCCTGTCGGACGCGCTCGATCTCTATCCGCGTGGCCGCGTCAAGCAGGTCCAGCCCGCCGCTCTCTCGCTCTCGCAAGCGACCGAATGCGGCACCCTCTATACTTTGTCGGAGCTTGCCGATCTCACCGACCTCGCCCATGGCGCGGGTCTCGGCGTCCATATGGATGGCGCGCGCTTCGCCAATGCGGTGGAAACACTGGGTTGCACACCGGCCGAAGCCAGCTGGAAAGCGGGCATCGACGTGCTCTCCTTCGGCGCCACGAAGAATGGCGCGTTGGCCTGCGAAGCGGTGATCGTTTTCGACACCGCGCGGGCCGCCGACCTGCCCTTCCGCCGCAAACGCGCCGGGCACACGCTCTCCAAGGGCCGATTTCTCGGGGCACAGATGCAAGCCTACCTTGCGGACGATCATTGGCGCGAATTGGCGCGCGGAGCCAATGAGATGGCGGCCCGGCTTGCACATGGCCTCGCCGCAATCCCCGGCATTCGCGCGCCATGGCCCCGGCAGGTCAACGAAATGTTCGTCGTGCTGCCCGGCGCGATCGACCGCGCCCTGCGCCAAGCCGGTGCGCGCTATTACGATTGGGGCACGCGTGGCCTCACCGCCATGCAGGCGCCCGGCGCCGACGAAAGCTTCGTGCGGCTCGTAACCTCCTTTGCCACCACGCACGAGCAGGTGGATTATTTTCTGCGCATCGCACGCACCGCTGCGGGTGGCTGAACAAACGCCGGAATGGCGTCTCAAGCTTGCCGCAATCACTGAGCAAACCTTACGCCATGCTCCCGTATCGAGATCGGGCAGGAGGGTTTTCATGGCTGATGACATGTCATTGCGCGCGCGGGTTCGTACAGCTCGGTGGCGCAACTCCGTCGCGGGCTTCGCAGTCCTGAGCGCGGGCTTTCTCGCCGCTGGCTCCGCGCAGGCGCAGGTCTATGGCTTCTTCGACACCTGGCACAGCCGTTGGGGTGCGGAGGATGCCCCCCCGCCCCTCGTTCGCCAGAGCGCGCCGCTCCGCCGCGCCGATGTCGATGCCATGCTCGGCAATCGCGGTTATCAGGTGGAGGGGCCCATCGACCGTAACGGTGACGTCTTCATCGCGGACACGACCGATCCGCGCGGCCACCGCATGCGCGTCATTGTCGATGCCTATGACGGCTCAATCCTCGAACGCTTCCCCGGCCGCGCCGTGCCGCGCCCCTCCGTTGGACTGCGCGAAGACGGTCTGCGCGACGAGCCCTATCGCAGTGGCGAGCGCGACCGTTTCATCGATCAGGATCGTTTCGAGAATGCCGACCGCTTTGACGAGCAGCGCGCCGTTCGCGAACGCGTGGCACGCCCGAGCACGCAGGATCTCGACCAGCGTTACATCCAACGCCTGCCTGATCCCCAACGTCTCCCAGACGCCGTCGATGCCAATGGCGAGCCGCGCGTCATCCGTGGAATAGGTCCGCGCCCTGCTACCCCGCCCAAGGCTGCGACGGCCGAGCAGCCTCGCAAGAAAGTCGTGGCCCGCACCAAGGCAGAGCCTGCGACGGCTCCTGCTGCCGCAGCTAAGCCGGCAAGCAAGCCGCTCGCGTCGGAAGCCAGCAAGACTCCAGCCGCGGCCGCACCGGCCGAGCCCGCGCCCCAGACAGCAGCGGTCGCCCCACGCGTGATCCCGCTTTACAAGGCGCCGCCCGACGTCTCGCCCGAAGCCGCCAAGGTGGAGGCGCCAAAAGCTGAGGCTCCCAAGGTCATCGCGGCGCCCGCCGAAGCAGCTACCGCGCCCCCGCCCGCTCCATCGGGCGATTGAGAGGCACACTGGATGCAAAACGAAAAGGGCGCCGCGAGGCGCCCTTCTTAGTTCAGGTCAAGGCCCCAAACATTACGCCGCGCGCGGCGCTTCCACGAGCTGCGTCCGGCCGATGGGGATGCGGCGCGGCTTGGCGGCTTCGGGGATCTCACGCACGAGATCGACGTGAAGCAGGCCATTTTCCAGCGAGGCACCGGTGACGGACACATGGTCCGCCAGCTGGAAGCGGCGCTCAAAAGCGCGCGCTGCGATGCCCTGGTAGAGCACCTCATTGGGACGGCTGTTCTCGCCCTGTGTCTTAGGCTCCTTGCCGCCACGGATCAGCAGCGTGTTCTCGCGCGTCTCGATGGTCAGGTCGCTCTCGGCAAAGCCGGCAACCGCGACGGAAATGCGATAGGCATTCTCGCCCGTACGCTCGATGTTATAGGGCGGATAAGAATTAGCAACGTCTACGCCCGCAGCCTGGTCGAGCAGCGAGAACATACGGTCGAAACCAACCGTGGAGCGGTAGAGCGGCGAAAGATCGAAGTGACGCATGACATATCCTCCTGAAGAAGCGACATGTGGCCAACCCGGCCCCTTTAGGGCGGGGCGCCGACGGTATGCACGTCCTGTCTAGGCCCGTGCAGTCACTGAGGTAGGAACCGCTTTTGAGCTGTTCAAGAGGGTGGTGCAGCGGATTCTTGCACGCCCCCGCGGGTCGTCTCCAGGATCCAGTCGAGATATGCCTTACTCCCCGCCGCCACGTCGAGACGCAGGATTTCGGGGACGTCATAGGCATGCACGGCGCGGATCGCAGCTTCCAGATCCGCGTAATCGGCCACCTTCGCCTTGAGGATCAGCATGTCCTCGGGTTCCTCGCGCAAGACGCCCTGCCAGACGTAATGGCTGCGGATCGGCATCACCTGGACGCAGGCTGCAAGTTGGCGCGACAGCACCGCCTCGATGATCTCGCGAGCATTGTCGCCGCGCGTCGTCGTCGTCACCACGCAGAAGCCGCTCATGCGTCGTCCCCGCTCAGACCCAGCCGGACAATTCCCGTGCGACCAACGCTTCCAGCACGCGCATGCCGCCGGGACTGTCGTTCAAACAATCGATGCGGGCGAATTTCTCGCCGCCATGTTCCAGAAAATAATCGTGGTTCTCAATGCCGATTTCCTCGATGGTTTCGAGACAATCCGCCACGAAACCCGGCGTCACCACGGCGATGCGCTTCACGCCTTTGCCCGGAAAACCTTTGATCGTCTCATCCGTATAAGGCCGTAACCATTCCGCTGGACCGAAGCGCGACTGGAAGGTGGTGATGAGCTTGTCGGCGGACATGCCGAGCCGGTCGCGCAACAACCGCGTCGTCTTCATGCAATGGCAATGATAGGGGTCGCCCTTGTCGAGATATTCGCGTGGCACGCCGTGATAGGAGGCGAGGATCACTTCAGGCTCGAAATCGAGCTTGGCCAGTCCTTGCTCGATGGATTGCGCGAGCGCGTCGATATAGGTCGCATCGTCATGCCAGGGCGGCGCGACGCGCAGGATCGGCTGCCAACGCATTTTCTTCAACGCGTCGAACGCCTTGTCGCAGACGGTCGCCGTCGTCGCAGCCGCATATTGGGGGTAGAGCGGCACCAGGAGAATGCGTTCGCAGCCCTGCTTCTGCAGAGCCTCGATGCGCGAGGCCATGGAGGGATTGCCGTAGCGCATCGCCCAATCGACGGTGATG
Source organism: Hyphomicrobiales bacterium (assembly GCA_028290085.1). Taxonomy (GTDB): domain Bacteria; phylum Pseudomonadota; class Alphaproteobacteria; order Rhizobiales; family Beijerinckiaceae; genus Terripilifer. Next base: position 3,824 of record JAQGKN010000061.1, on the reverse strand, counting down.
CGCGAGGGATCGCCGAGACTGCCGCCCGCGACGAACTCGGCCAGCTTCTCAGCCTGCGCGCGGGTGATCGTCTTCAATGGCCCCTCGTTGCGTTCCTTGTTCCAGATCGTGTCGTAGTCGCGGCCCTTGCGGCCCGGCCGCACGCTCAGGATGATGAGGTTGAGCACCGGCCACCAGATGGCGCGCGGAACTTCGATGACGCGGCGGTCGGAGAGAAACTCCTTGAGATAGCGCCTCATCGACCAGTAGTCGGTCGCATCCGGCGTGCCGAGATTGACGATCAGCACCCCGATCCGCCCGAAGCTCACAGGCGGATGATCCACCGGAAGTACCGAATCCTTGGGGGCCGCAATGGTCTGAAGCATGATTTTTCCTGAAGCGACGTCCTCGGTCATCTAGGGCGCGGCCTTGCACCTGTCGAGGGTTGCGAAACGACGCTCAGCTCCACAACCAACGGAAATGATGCACTGGCCCCTGTCCGCGGCCGACATTGAGCGTGTCGCTCGCTTCCAGCGCGGCGTTGAGATAGGCCTTGGACGCCCGAATGGCATCGGTGAGGCTCATCCCACGCGCCAGATGCGCAGCGATGGCTGACGACAACGTGCAGCCTGTCCCATGCGTATTGCGGGTCGCTATGCGAGGCGCAGAAAAATGCGATAGGGCCACGCCATCGAACAGCACATCATCGGCCGTGTCACCGGTGAGATGGCCGCCCTTGACCAGCACAGCACGAGCCCCGACTTCATGCAGGCGCGACGCCAGCCCTTCGAGGCCGGAGAGATCGGTTGCCTCAGGCATATCCGCCAGACGAGCGGCCTCCGGCAGGTTCGGCGTGATCAGAGTGGCCAGCGGGAACAGATGCTCCCGCATTGCGTCGACGACCCCGGGCGCGCCAAGCGAATCTCCGCTGGTGGCGACCAGAACCGGGTCGAGCACAATGAATGGCGGCTTGTGTCGCGACAGGGATTCAGCCACAGCCTCGACGATCTCCGCATTTGCGAGCATGCCAATTTTCACCGCAGCCACCGTGATATCGGCAAAAATCGCCTCGATCTGATCGGCGACAAAGCTGGCAGGCGGCACATGCACCCCCGTGACGCCCTGCGTGTTTTGCGCGGTCAGAGCCGTGATCGCCGCCATCCCGTAGCAGCCGAGCGCGGAGAACGTTTTCAGATCGGCCTGAATGCCGGCGCCCCCTGAGGGGTCGGAACCGGCAATCGAGAGAACATTGGGGATCATGGCAGTCTCGTCGTGGCGAAAGGCAGTCGGTGCAGCCTATCACGCCGGGTGGGAAATGCGCCCTCGCGCACGCCGCCGCCGCACGCGGGCGGGAAGTCCGGTGACGAAACGCAGGGACAACAGTGCCGCGAGGAAGCCGACAGCCGCGGTCACGCCGCCCTCGACCGTCAGCGGCACCGCGGGCTCGAAAGTCTCGTAAGCCCGCTGCGCGACCCCGAAATCGAAGTTATGTGCGAGCGAGGTCAGCCGCCCAAATGAGCCGGCTCGACTGAAGTCCTGCAACTGCGCCTCGAGGCGCGTAGCGCGCACCTCTGCCTCGCTCACGCGCACGCCGCGCTGCTGGACAAACGGATCAGGGTCGGCGCGAAGCCGCGCGATGCCCTGTTCGCGATCCATATTGGATGCGCCCGCATCGCGATCGAAATCAGCGAGCATACGCTGCAATTCATCGACGGCTCCGCCAAGGCGCTGCCTGTATTGCTGCGCATATTCAGGCAATTGCGATGTCACCGCACCAAACATCATGGCGAGCACAAAGACGATACGCCGCAAGATCATCGGATGGCCCCCTGCGAAGGCAACACCTTAGGAGGCGGGAAGATCCAGCACGCCGGCACTGCCATCTTCGGCACCATAGACCAGACGTCCGCCATCCGCGCTCCATGCGAGACAGGTGATCGCAAGATCCTTGCCCACGCCCTCTTCTGCCACCGGCATGGAACGCACGAGAATTTCGGCGGCATCCGTCAGGCGGCAGATCATCACCCAGCCATCGTGATAACCGATGGCGACGACGAGGCTGCGCGGATGGAAGGCCACCTGGGTCACACGCGACGGGCGCACGCCGCATTCGCGAGGCCCCTTGCCCATCGGCCCGTCTTTTGTCTGGAACGGCCAGACGATGCAGGCCTCAGCGCCCGAGGTCGCCAGCCAATAGCCATCCGCCGACCAGGAGAAGCTGCGCGTCTTCGACGGGTAGCCCGTCATGCGCATGTCCTTGTGATCGGACACGCGCCAGCCGTGCAGCGAATTTTCCTGCATGGCACTGACAAGAAAGCGTGCGTCGGGCGACACGGTGACATCGAGATGCGAGCCCGCCCAGGTGAAGGCCTCGGGCGCCGCCACCATGTTCGGGAACCACAACGACACGCCGTTGTAATGGGCAAGTGCGAGTCGGTACCCCTTGGGCATGAAGCTCACGCCGCGCACGGTGGAGGGCGCGGCGTAGGTCTTCACCTCGCCCTTCGCGTCGCGCGCACGCACCTGCTTGCCCGCAGCCCAGGCGATGGCGCCATCGGCTCGCACGGCCAGCGCATCGATCCAGCGGCCCTTCTCGTCGGCGATCAGCTCGGTCGAACCATCGGCGCGCGTCGCGACGATGCGTCCGTCGTCGCCGCCAGTGACGAAGCGCTGCCCGTCGCAGCGCGCCATCAGGATCGCCCCGTTCTCATGCGCGGTCACGAACCGCGTTTCGCCATCGCAAAAGGCAATTCGGCCATCAGCGAGTGCAAAGACCGGGGTCGAGCCGAAGAAGCCGCCCGCCACGATCTGGCTGCCCGCATCCAGCGGGGTCACATGTTGGCTCATCGAGGTCTGGGACATATCGCTTCGGTCTCTTGCAGAAAATCACGCGTCAGATCTCTTCGACGATGGCGTCGAGTTCGTCAGCGAAGGGATAATAAGTCAGGCCGAGTTCGGTTTCTGCATCCGCGAGCGCACTCAAAAATCCATGCGGCAGATCATGCGACCAGGTCGCCGGGTCAGTGCCGACGCCAATCCCCAGATCCAGCCGCATCCGCTTTGCAAAAGCATCCGCGAAGGGCGGCTCTTCCGGCATCAGGAACATCCGGTCGAGGACGCGCGCCAGTTGCAGGCAGGCATCCTGCATTGGCTGCCCCGCAATATCGTCGCCGAGATCGTAGAACAGGCTGCGCGTTCCATCACCCGCCTCGGCGTCGCGCACAGGTGTGCCGAGTGCCACCGGCGCATCGCCGGAGAAGCCGCGCAGATCGACGCGCAGCACGGCTCCCACGAGCGCCGGATGAGCCACGGCGACTTAGACCGCGCAGGCGAGGAAGCCGCGCCGCAGTTCGTCTTCCTTCAAATGACGGCCGATGAACACGATCTTGGAGTCGCGCTTCTCGCCCGGCTTCCACTCGCGCTGCAGATCGCCGTCGAGGATCATGTGCACGCCCTGAAACACGAAGCGCTTGGGCTCGTTCGGGAAAGACATGATGCCCTTCGAGCGCAGGATGCTCGGGCCCATGTCCTGAACGATTTTGTTGATCCAGGGCATGAACAACTCGGGGTTCACATCGCCCTCGATGCGCACCGCGACCGACTGCATCTCCTCGTCATGGATGGCCTTCAGGCCTCCATGATCGTGGGCATGGTGATCGTGGCCGTGATGATCATGCGCATGGTGGTCATGCCCGTGATGGTCATGCCCGTGATGGTCGTGGCCATGCTTGTGATCTTCGTGCCCGCAATCCGGGCCGCAATCGTGGTCGGCATGCTCGTCCGCGCCCGTATCGAGGAAGGCCGGCTCGATCTCAAGAATGCGGTCGAGATCGAAGGCGTTGCGG
>JAQGKN010000056.1 GCA_028290085.1 Hyphomicrobiales bacterium | reverse complement strand
GTTCACCTTCATCGCCGTCCTCCAATGTCGATGCGAGCATCGAACCCCATCCCTTTGCCGGACCCCGTTTACCTCGGGAATCGTTCCAGATACTGGGCTGCGGCATCCACCGAAATGACGTCGGCCTATTTCTGATGCAGGTCGAAAAGATTAAGTGCGTGCGTGGCCTCGTGGCGGTCGAAGACGCATTCTTCCACGACCTGGACACGATAGCGATGCGATGCCGCGTCCACTACGGATGCGCGCACGCAGCCGCTCGTCGCCTCGCCGCAGACGATCAGCGTATCGATTCCGTGCAACGTCAGATGGCCGGCAAGCGGCGTGCCCCAGAAGGCGCTGGGCGCTGTCTTCTTCAGCACGATCTCGCCCGGCAACGGCTTCACTTCATCGATGATTTCGGGCGAACGCCGCTTGCGATCAAGCGCCGCATCGTCCGTCGCACCCGACGCCCGTGCGGGACTGTCGCGATGCGCAGAGTCGAACCAACCAGCCATGCCCGAGTCGGCGAGGATCGTGATGTGGACGATCGGGATACCTGCCTTGCGCGAGGCGTCCAGAATCCGCTGGATGTGCGGCAGAGCATTCCAGCCGGCCATGCCGCAACTCGAAGGCCACGTCTTGACCGCATCGAGCAAGGGTTCGGGCTTGTCGCCAAAGACCGCACGATACAGATCGACGAGCAGCAGCGCCGGCCTGCTTCCAGCGCCGACCCTTTTGTCCGCCGAGCGCGCCAGATGGTCCTTGTCCGATTGCGTGAGGTAGGGATCCCAAATTCGAGCCGTCATCATGCCTCGCCCTTCTGCTTAATTTGCGTTGGCCGCATCATGTCGGGGCCTTGGCATTTCGCAAAGAGCAAGATGTTCTTTTTTTGGATTTAATCCCAATCCATTGACGGCCGCCGTCCCATCGCACCTGAAAATGCATGCCAGAGCGGCTCTTTAGGCAGCCCTTCCCCCGGCGTGGCATTTGTGTCACAGCCTGTGGCGCAACACCCCGCGGCCCGTCCGTTGTTATCGTACCGTCACGCAAGCTCGACAATTAGGCGTCTTCCAAGTCAGCCAGTTGAGCAAAAAAAATGAAAAGTCTTTCAACCCGCGTAAGCCACTTGGCTCTCATCTCCGCTGCGCTGAGCCTGAGTGCGAGCCCACTGCTCGCGGCCGACATCACAATTCCCGCCGGCACGACCTCCACAGGTCAGAAGAGCTTCGGCGGGACAGACAAGGTCACGGTCGGCGCAGGCGCGACGCTGACCTCTACGTCCAACCCGACGCTCAATCAGACATCGGCTGCCACCGGCGTGGTGATCGACAATGCCGGCACGATCGAATCCACCGGCGCGACCGCCCGCGCCATCCGCTTCAACAGCGGCACGGCCATGACCTTCACCCTCACCAACCAGGCGACCGGCACAATCCAGAGCGCCACGAACGACGCCCTCCAGATCGGCACAAACGTCAGCTCGGGAACCATCATCGTCAACAATTACGGGACGATGCAGGCGATCGGCGTCAACGGTAACAATGGCCAGGCCATCGACTTCGGCAACATTCTCGCGGGCACCGCATCCGTCACCATCAACAATTATGCGACCGGCGTGATCCAGACCGCTGACGCGGACGGCATTCGGCCCGGCAACAACGCGACGGTCAACAATTACGGCCACATCACCGCCAACAACTTTCTGCTGAACACGGGCGCCGACGGGCTCGATTTTCAGACCAGCACCGGCGGCACGGTCAACAACTACGACGGCGGCGTGATTTCTGGCGGCCGCCACGGCGTCAACATCAGCTACGATCCGCTGGCGAACGCGACCACGTCTTCCGTCACAGTGACCAATTACGCGGGCGGCCAGATCATCGGCCGCAACGGCTCGGGCGTCGGCTCGGACGTCAGCGGCACAGTCGTCAACTACGGCCTGATCTCCGGTCGCGCGGATTCCATTCCCGGCGCATTGAACGGCGACGGCGATGGCGTCGACATCGACTACACGGGCAACATCACCAATTACGGGATCATCGAGGGCACCGGCGCGAAGGGCGTCGGCTCGGACGGCCTCACGAACACGAGCCAGGGTGTCGCGATCGGCGGCGGCGTGATCGACAACAAGGCGGGCGCGACGATCCGCGGCCAGGCTGACGGCATACTCGTCGACAACAGCTCGGAAGGTCCGGCTTTCAGCGCCGTCACCATTACGAATGCGGGCACGATCGAAGGTACGACCCGCTATGGCGTGTTCATCAACAGCACGCTGAACAACACGCTGACCGACTCCGGCACCATCACGGGGGGCAACGGCCAGGCGATTGTTTTCGGCTCGGGTAACGACACGCTCAACATTCGCACCGGCTCGATCATCAACGGCACAGTGGATGGCGGCGCCGGAACCGACAACGTTTCCCTGTCCGGAACGGGCACGTTCGCTGGCGCAACGAACTTCGAATCGCTCAGCGTCGATGACGGTGTGTGGACCCTGACCAACACGCAATCCTACGCGAACGGCGTGTCGGTCGCTGGAGGCGCCGAACTCGTCGCTGCTGGCACGATCGGCAATCTGGTGACGATCGCATCTGGCGCACGCCTGTCGGGCACGGGCACGCTCGGCGCCATGGACCTCTCCGGCACGGTCTCGCCCGGCACAACGGCTGGCGAGATTGCGACCCTGTCGATCACCGGCAATGCGACTTTCCATTCCGGCGCGATCTATCAGGTCGATGCCAATGCGTCCGGCGCTGCGGACAAGATCGCCGTGACGGGTTCAGCCGCGCTCGCAGGCTCCGTCGCCGTGGCCGCCGCCTCGGGCAATTATGCGCCGCAGACGACCTACACGATCGTATCGGCTGCGGGCGGCGTCACCGGGCAGTTCGCCTCCGTATCGACGGACCTCGCCTTTCTCACTCCCTCGCTGAGCTATGATGGCAACGACGCTTATCTGAACCTCACCCGCAACGGCACCTTCTTCCAGTCCGTCGCTGCAACGCGCAACCAGTCCGCGGTCGCGGGCGCTCTCGACCAGGCACCCACAGACAGCCCTCTCTTTTTCGCCATTGTCGGCAAATCGGCGGCCGGCGCGAAAGTAGCCTTCGATGCCCTCTCTGGTGAAGGGATGGCGGGCGCCTTGAACCTCGGCCTGCAGGCAAACCGCTTGTTCACCTCCGTGCTCAGCGATCAGGGCCAGCTCTGGCGCACGGGCGGAGCCGACGCCAATGGCATCACGGTGACCGATGAGACCGCTGCGCTCGGCTATGCACCCGTGTCCAAGAGCAAGAGCCCCATCAAGGTGAAGCCGGTTGTGGCACCGGTGCGGACGCTGCGCATGTGGGCTACGGGCTTTGGGGAGAGCACACGAATTGCCGGCGAAAGCGGTCTCGGCACGGCCTCGCAGAAGGATCGCCTGTGGGGCGGCGCACTCGGCCTCGATGCTCAGGTGGCGCCCAACGCGCTGCTCGGCATCGCCGCCGGCTACAGTGACGGGCGCGCCACGACCGATCAGCGCAACACTCGCGTCAACGTCGAGGGCTGGCACCTGGGCACCTACGGCCTGATGGCCTTCGACCCCTTCTACGTCTCGGCGTCGCTGACCTTCTCGGCGTTCCGCAATTCTTCCGATCGCAGCATCATCGGTGCGGGACCGAATGAATTGGCAACCGGCCGGTTCGATAGCAACGTCCTGCGCGGTCACGTCGAAATCGGGCGCGACTTCGCCTGGAGCGGCTGGAAGGTCACTCCGTTCCTGGCCATGGAAGCGGCGCGCATCAACACCGACGCGTTCTCCGAGACCAGCAGCCCGCTCGGCGGTGGCGTCGGCTTCCAGGGGCTCACCTACGCAGCGCGCTCGGTCGACTCCCTGCCCCTGTCGCTTGGCCTGCGGATGCAGCAGACCTTCGCCCTGGGGAATGGCATGTCGCTGACGCCGAGCCTGGCACTCGCCTGGGTGCATGAGTTCAGTCCGGATCGCACGCTCGTCGGCGCCTTCTCCTCGCTCCCCAACGTGGCCTTCACGGTCGCTGGCGCACGCCCCGACCGGGACATGGTCCGGGCCAAGGCCGGCGCAAGCCTGCAACTCAGCCGCGACGCGACGTTGTTCACCAACATCGAAGGCGAGTTCGGCGACCGCACACGCACCTTCGCTGCAAAGGGCGGCGTCAAGATCGCGTGGTAAGGGCGAAAAGCGTCTAGGTCCGGGGCGACCTTTTGTCGAACAGCCTGCCGGTCTTCGCCGCGACTTCGGCGAAGGCCCGGCCGTCCCTCGCTCGCTCCGGCGCGATCCCTTCGCGCGGAGTGCGCGGCGGACGCGCCGGCATGGTCTGGACAGCCGCAGGCGCTATTCGGGGAGTTTTTCCTCAAGGGACTTCCGAAGCGTGGCAACTTGACCGACAAGCGACTTCATTTTCTTGTCGGCAAGGCCCGTTGCGCTGCGCACTCTCTGCACGATTTCAAATGCTCGCTGCCGCAGTTTCCGGCCGCTGGCCGTGATCTTTATGCGCACCTGACGCTCATCCAGCGGATCGCGGTTCCGTTCGATATATCCCAACACCTCGAGTCGCTTCAGCATGGGCGTCAGCGTGTTCGATTGCAGATAGAGACGTTCGCCAATTTCTCCGACAGTCTGCCCATCCTTCTCCCACAAAAGTGTCATCGCAATGAATTGCGGATAGGTGAGATCGATTTCCCTGAGCATTGGGTGATAGATGCGGTTGAATGCGTGATTGGCCGCATATACCGAAAAACACAAAAACTCATCTAGGTCGAACGGGGCCTCTGGCTTGCAAGCAGGAACACGCTTGTCCATTCGGAACCTCTCGGCAGCGGCCTGAATTTATGTCTTGCACGATCAAATCGTCAGAGATCGATCACGCCTCGAACTAATATGATCAGTCGGGATTTGAATTTCAATCGAATGAGAAAACGATGCCGAACAGCAGCAAACGTCTGCTCGGCATGAACGAAACCCGGGGCAACTGGATTGCCCCGCTATGGCTACGCTCGCGGAGTACAAAATTTCCCCTCACGCCACCACTTGTTCAACCCCTCAGACCGAGTGGCTAATGCAGAGTTCGAGGAGGTAATGCGATGAGTTCAAATGGCCAAGGAAAACCACTCGCAACTGCGTTCCCCGACATGGAAACGCCGCCCATCGTATCGGCGTCGGATTGGTTCTCGCTTCGAGAAAGATTGCTCGTGACGGAAAAGGCTACCATGCGCGCCAAAGATGCCTTGGTGGCCGAGCGGCGACGTCTTCCGTGGATGGCCGTGGAAAATCCGTATGTCTTCGGTGGGCCATCGGGCAAAGCAAGCCTGCTAGACTTGTTCGACAACAGGCGCCAGTTGATCGTGTATCGAGCATTCTACGAACCGGGCGTTCATGGATGGCCGGACCATGCTTGCGTCGGCTGCTCGATGGTCGCGGATCAAGTCTCGAACCTTGCGCATTTGAATGCCCGCGACACGACACTGGTCTTTGCCTCACGCGCTCCCCAAGCAGATATCGCACGCCTGAAAGCGCGGATGGGATGGCAGCACATACCCTGGTTCACGATCACGGATACGTTCGACAACGATTTTGGCGTAGCTGAATGGCACGGGCACAATGCCTTCATTCGCGACGGAGATAAGGTCTTCCGTACCTATTTCATAAACGGTCGCGGCGACGAAGCCATGGGTACCCTCTGGAGCTATCTGGATATGACCGCGCTCGGTCGGCAGGAAGTCTGGGAAGACTCGCCGACAGGTTACCCTCAAGGACCACGCTATAAATGGTGGAATTGGAACGACTCGTACAAGCCAGATGCGCCCGTAGATCCTGATTGGGACAAAGTTTCGGCTACTGGAGAAGCTGCCTTCCGCAAGTAAGACTTCATAGCTCCACACTCGGCGACGCAGTCGAGTGCAGCGCCAGAGGCGGTCGAGCTCGACTCATGTGAGAACCGGCAAAAGAACAGATGTGATCGGACTTGCCCATGTTCTTCTCGATGGGCTA
>JAQGKN010000049.1 GCA_028290085.1 Hyphomicrobiales bacterium | reverse complement strand
GAAGTCCTGTTCTGATCGCGCGTTTTACTTAGTGACGGGCGATGATCTCCTGTCCCTTGTGAATATTACGCATGCGCTTGCGCTCGCCGGTCTTGCGGCGGGTCAGGAAACGCGGCCGGCGCCTCAGGACGATGGCGCCGCGCCTGCGCATATGCGGTGCCGGGCCCAGAACGAGGGTGCCGAGGTGACGCTCGCCGCATTCGAGCAGGCCGGGCTCGCGCTCCAGGAACTTCGGCAGCTTGGTCAGAGCCGCCCAGGCGTGCCATTCGGCGACGACGTCGGCATCGTCCTCTACATCATGCACCACGATCGACAGTTCCGGATCGGCATGATCGAGGCGGATAACGAAGCGAGGTGCGTCCAGCCCCCCCGTCAGCGCCAGCACCACACCACGAAAGGACGAGCAGGGAATGCCCAGCCGCATGGCCATGCCATCCAGACGGCGCGCGATGACCACCCGGTCCTTTTCGAAGGAGACATGGCGGATGGCGCCATCCGCGCGCGGATCGGCTGCGATGAAACTGCGGGGCACGGAAGAGACGAACTGAGCCGACATGGAACACCTTTGCTCAGCGGAGAAACAACCTCCGCTCGAGCGCCAATGTCAGCCCGCGACTGGGTAAAAGATCCTAATCGAGCTGGTTAAGCCACAGTAAAGACGCTGGTTTTGCAGCACTTCCGAAGATCTTGGCGAGCAAAGCCTCGGGGAATTGCATCAAATTCGATGCAATTTTCGGCTCCTCAGATCCGCCCCGTCTCAAAGACCTTCTCCACCCGCCCGTTCCACTCCGTCTGATACAGCGCCAGCAGATCCTCGGCGGCGACGCGCCCGGAATCGATGCGGCGGTCGAGGATGTCGAGATAGCGGCCTTCGTCCTGCCCCTGCGCATTCACGCGGGCGCGGCGCGCCAGACCGGCACGGGCAATGGAGAGGACCTCGCGACCCACGTCGCGCAGGTTTCGGCCACGGATCATGGTGCGCAAGGCAAGGCGCGGGACGTCGTCGCGCATCGCCTGACGCTGCTCAGCGGTCCAGGGGGCGATGAGATCGTGCGCCGCCGACAGCGCCGTGTCATCGTAGAGCAGGCCGACGAACAGGGCGGACAGTGCAGTCATGTGCTCCACCGAGCCGGCATCTGCGCCGCGCATTTCCAGATAACGCTTCAGTCGCACCTCGGGGAAGATGGTCGAGAGGTGGTTTGCCCAATCCGACAGGGTTGCGCGCTCGCCGGGCAAATGCGGCAAACGGCCTTCGAGAAGATCGCGAAAATTAGCGCCTGAGACGTCGTGGTAGACCTCGCCGCGCTTGACGAAATACATGGGTACCGAGAGCGCGTAGTCGACATAGCGTTCGAATCCCATGCCGGGCTCGAAGGCGAAAGGCAGCATCCCCGCTCGGTTATTGTCGGTGTCGCGCCAGATCTCGGACCGCGCAGAGAGAAAGCCGTTCGGGCGCCCTTCGGTGAACGGCGAATTGGCGAAAAAAGCGGTCGCCAGCGGCTGCAAGGCCAACGACACCTGAAGCTTGCGCACCATGTCGGCCTCGGACGCGAAGTCGAGGTTTACCTGCACCGTGCACGTCCGGAACATCATGTCGAGGCCGCGCGTGCCTACCTTGGGCATGTAGCCGGTCATGATCTTGTAGCGGCTCTTGGGCATCACCGGCGTCTGCCCCAGCGACCAGATCGGGCTCATGCCCAGGCTCAGGAACGCCTGGCCCTGTTCGGCCGCGACAGCATTGGCATCGATCAGATGCGCGTCGAATTCGGCCCTGGTCTGGTGGAGGTTTTCGAGCGGGGCGCCCGACAGCTCGAACTGACCGCCGGGCTCGAGCGAGATGGCGCCGCCTGCGCCCGGATCGAACAGACCGATCAAGGCCTCGCCATCGTGAATGGGCTCCCAGCCTGAGCGGCGCTGCATACCCTCGAGCAAGGCACGAATCCCACCTTTTCCGCCGCGCCCCTCATAGGGAACGGGCGCGAGGTCGGCCGTGTAGAAAGGAAACTTTTCGTGCTCGGTGCCGATCCGGAACGTCCCCGGAGGTTTGCTGCCGGCCTCGAACCACGCCACGAGTTCATCTCGCGACGCGATGGGCGTCAGGTCGGTCACGTCGCGCGCCATTTTCAGATCCTGGTCAACACTTCGAACCCGACCCCGAAAGTGGCCGAGTGGAATGGCCTACATAGGCCGGGGCGCGGCCAGAAACAATCTCCCGACCCAACGTGCGCAAGCGCGCGCCGTTAAGCGATTCTTTACCCTGTTCATCCACTCTCTAGTGATCGGAGAAGACATGAATAAGCTCCTATTATCGTTCATGAAAGACAAGCGCGGCGCGACTGCTCTTGAGTACTGCATGATCGCGGCCCTGATCTCGATCGTCGTCATCGTGGGCGCGACACGCATCGGAACCGGCGTGAAGTCGAAATTCATCTCGGTCTCGACCAACCTGACTTGATCCGTTAGGCGGGGGTGGCGCGCGCCACAGCTCTCGTCTATCGATCATGCTCCCTGCCCCCGCATGCGAGCCTGCCCCATCGTGTCCCGCATCGATTTCAACGCCCCGCGCCTGTTCCTCGACCTGCCGCTCAGCGAGGGCGCCGAGGTGACGCCCGATCGCGACCAGCAAAACTATCTCGTCAACGTGCTGCGCCTGACCGATGGCGCGCAGATCCTCGCCTTCAACGGGCGTGACGGCGAGTGGCGGATGACGCTGCGCGCGCTCTCTCGCAAGCTGTATGTGCTTCATGCAGAGGCACGCGTTCGGGAACAGACGCCGGGGACCGACCTGCACTACCTGTTCG
>JAQGKN010000637.1 GCA_028290085.1 Hyphomicrobiales bacterium | reverse complement strand
GGCACCCAGCCGCGCCCTTCGAGATCCGGGCCACCAGCATAACGCTCGTTTCCAACAATGCCGCCGATTGGATTGCGCGGCGAATGGCATTCCGCGCAATGGCCCAACGCGTCCACGAGATAATGGCCCCTGTTCCACTCAGCCGTGCGGGCCGGCTCATCGACGATCGGCGTCGTCTCGAGAAACAGGGCCTTCCACAGCCCCAGCCCCCGGCGAATGTTGAAGGGGAAGCCGATGTCATGCGGCCGCGCCTTGCCGTCGACAGGCGCGAGCGTGCGCAGATACGCCATGAGATCGCGCACATCTTCGACTTTTGCGTGCGCGTAGGTCGTGTAGGGGAAGGCCGGATAATAATGCTCGCCCTCTGGCGACACGCCGCGCAACATGGCGTTGGCGAGATCGGCCACTTTCCAGCTGCCGATACCGTCGGCGGGATGAGGCGAGATATTCGGCGCGACGAAGGTTCCGAAAGGCGATTTGAGTTCGAGCCCGCCCCCGAGATGCAGCCTGTCCGTCTGCTTGGGCGTCGCATGGCAAGAAGCGCAACCGCCCGCGTTGAAGACCATGGCCCCACGCGTCGCGTCGCCACCCGATTCCAGTGCAGCCGCGCTGTCGGCGGAGACGGCGCGAACCGGAGTGGTCAGCCACCAGAACACGCCGAAACCGGCAATTGCCAGCACGGCCAAGGCAGACAGGATGCGCTTCATACGAAACCTCGAGGGAACCCTTGGGGCCGACATGAAAAAGGGGCGCGCTGTCACCAGCCGCCCCGTGATAGTGCCGTGCTGAAAATCAGCTCTTCTTGGCGCGATAGGTCTCGTGGCAGGCGCCACAATTCTTCGCCACGCCCGGGAAGTTGGCCTTGAAGTTTGCTTCGTCCGTAATCGAAGCCTGCGCGGACGCAGCATCCTTGCCGAACTTTTCCCACTTCGCGTTGAAGTCGGCTTTATCGGTCCAAATCTTCGGCAAAGCCTCCGTGTCGTGTCCGGTCTTGCTGTTGTCGGGGAAGAGGGTCGGAGCCTTTTTGGCAACATTGGCGAATGTCGCCAAAGACGCCTGCACCTTGGCCAGATCGAACGGCGCTTCGCCCTTCATGATCGCGCCCGGTGCCTTGGCAGCCTGGGACATGTCCTTCATGAGCTGTTGGCGCTCCGCGATCGGATCGCTCTGGGCAAGCGCACCGGTAACTCCAGCCAGAACAGCGGCGGCGACGAGCAGGCGTCGAAACATGCGTGAGATCTCCTGTTGGCGGCCCGAGGCCTGATGAGACAGTACGCGATCGCGCTGGCGGAAAACGGGCGACGTCCGAAATCTCGTCTCAAAAGAGCGTGAACTCAGCGTTCGACCGGCTCGCCCGCCTGAATCCAGGCGTTAAGGCTGCCCTGAAAATGCGTGTGCACGTCAGAGCGACCCGCAGCCTGTGCCTGCTGCAGGCCAAGCAGCGTGCGGCGGCCCGACTGGCAAGAGAGCACCACCGGCTTGTCGCGCGGCAGGTCGTCGGGCGCGAAGGCCGAAAGCGGCATGTTGAGCGCGCCGGGAATATGGCCCGCCGCATATTCATGCGGCTCGCGCACATCCACGAGATAGATCGAGGCATCCGCGAGCCCCCTCTTCACGTCGTCGAGGCTCATCACGTCCACGCGCATCTGGTCGGTCATCGAGGTCTCCTGTCGAGATGGGTCTGTCGGTGCCGGTTTAGCGCAAAGGACGGCTCAGGGCGAGACCAGCAGCGCGACGTTGAACGCCACGGCACCCAGCAGCAGCAGCGCGAAGGGGTGGACCTTGGGCCGCCACGTCAGCGCTGCCGCCACGACAATGGCTGTGCACCAGGCCAAAGGCCCTGCACCGGCCATTCTGAAAATGGCCAGCACACCCGCAAACATCAGCCCGGTGCCGATGGGCGCAAGGCCCGTTTCCAGCGCCTTGTGCCAGTCGCGTCCGCGATAGCGGTTCCAGACATTGGAAACGCCCAGGCACAGAATGGAGGACGGCACGAAAAGTGCCGCTGTTGCAACCAGCGCCCCGCCCCAGCCGGCCACTTTCCAGCCGATCAGCGTCGCCAGCATCGAGCCCGGCCCCGGCGCGACACGCGCGATGGCGAAGATCTCGATGAACTCGCGGCCGGTCATCCAGTGCCGCACATCCACCGACTCATGCTGCATCGGAGCGAAAATGCTGGGTCCGCCACCAATGGCGACCAGCGAGAACGGCACGAAGACGGCCATCAGGGCCAGATAGGCGGTCAGTGTCGAATCCTCACGCATCGGCAGTCTTTCTGGGCCAGACGGCCGCGACACTGAGCGGCCCGATGATGAGCACGACGGGAACGAGGGGATATTGGAACACACCGACCGCCAGGAACGTGGCGATCATCGCGACGGTCGGAGCAACGCGGCGCACGACACGCTGCCCGCCCACGATCCCGATGCGCATGTTGAGGCCGACCGCGGCCGCTGCCACGCCATCGACCGAGGCCTGCAGGATCGGATATTGCGCGACACGGTGATAAGCGATGGCCACCAGCACGCAGAGCACGGTTGGTCCCGCGAGCAGCGAGAACAGCGCCACGGCCGCGCCCGCTACACCACGAATGCGATAGCCCACATAGACGCAAAGATTGGTGACGTTTGCTCCCGGAAGCACCTGCGCGAGCGCAATGCCCGAAAGGAAGTCGTCCTCTTCCATCCAGTGAAACTGATGGACGACCTGCCGATGGATCCAGCCCGAAAGCCCGCCGCCGAAACTGAAGAAACCGATCCAGAAAAACACGCGCGTGAGTGTGAGAAGAGGAACCGGCGCGGGTTTTTCAGGCGCAATCACTTCTGGCATCGACTCATCCGGCACGAGCAAGGGATTGGGGCACCATTGGCCTGACAGCCCGGCTTGTCCACCCTCGGCGGTGGGTCACGACGGCGCACCGCAGCTTTCAATGAAATGGGTGAGGATACGCGTCGCCAGTTCTATGTCCTCCGGGCTCGCATATTCATCGCTATTGTGGCTGACGCCACCCGCGCATCGCACAAACAGCATGGCCACCGGCCAGCGGCCCCGGAAAGCGAGCGCGTCGTGCCCCGCGCCCGAGGGCAGATGAAAGGGCGTCGCGCCAAAATGCGCGAGCGAGGCCGAAAGCCGCGCCTGCAGTAGTGGATCGCAGGGAGTCGCGGGCGCCTCATAGGT
>JAQGKN010000371.1 GCA_028290085.1 Hyphomicrobiales bacterium | reverse complement strand
CCTTTTCCAGGATCAGGCCCATGGCGATGCCGGAGACCGGCTTCTTCAGGGGCACGCCCGCGTCCATCAGGGCCAGCGACGAGCCGCAGACCGAGGCCATGGACGAGGAGCCGTTGGACTCGAAAATATCCGAGACCAGTCGGATCGTGTAGGGGAATTCAGCCGCGGTCGGCAGCATCGGGCGAATGGCGCGCCAGGCAAGCTTGCCGTGGCCGATTTCGCGGCGTCCGGGCGAACCCATGCGGCCGGTCTCGCCAACGCTGTAGGGAGGAAAGTTGTAGTGGAGCAGGAAGCGCTCCTTGTAGGTGCCTTCCAGCGAGTCGACGAACTGCTCGTCTTCACCGGTGCCCAGCGTCGCAACCACGAGGGCCTGCGTTTCGCCGCGCGTGAAGAGCGCCGAGCCGTGGGTACGGGGCAGGATGCCGGCCTGCGCCAGGATCGAGCGGACCGTCTTCGAATCGCGGCCATCGATGCGGATGCCCGTGTCGAGGATGTTCCAGCGAACGACCTTGGCCTGAAGGTCGTGGAAGACCTCATTGACCATCTGCTTGTCGAATTTCGGTTCCTGTCCGTCGGGGAACATGGCGGCCGTGACTTTCGCCTTCACAGCGTCGACAGCAGCGTAGCGCATCTGCTTGACGGTGTTTTTGTAGGCGACGCGGAGCTCGTCTTCGGCGACTGCGCGGACAGCAGCTTCAGCTGCGGACTTGTCGACGATGACGAGATCGCGCGGATCCTTGGCGGCCTTTTCGGCGAGGCGAATGATCGCGTCGATTACCGGCTGGAAGCCGCGATGACCGAGCATGACCGCTTCGAGCATGGTGGCTTCGGACAGTTCCTTGGCTTCCGATTCGACCATAAGCACGGCGTCGGCGGTGCCGGCGACGACGAGGTCGAGCGAAGATTCCTTCATCTCGTCGATGGTCGGGTTGAGCTTGAGCTCACCCTTGATCATGCCGACGCGAGCGCCACCGATGGGGCCCATGAAGGGAACGCCCGAGATCGTCAGGGCAGCCGAGGTGGCGACCATGGCGAGCACGTCGGGATCGTTCTCGAGATCGTGGCTGAGCACGGTCACGACGACCTGCGTCTCGTGACGATAGCCGTTCGGGAACAGGGGGCGGATCGGGCGGTCGATCAGGCGGGAGACAAGCGTCTCCTTCTCGGAGGGACGACCTTCGCGCTTGAAGTAGCCGCCGGGGATGCGGCCGGCTGCGAATGCCTTTTCCTGATAATTGACGGTCAGGGGAAAGAAGTCGATGCCGGGCTTGGGCGACTTGGCGGACACGACGGTGGCGAGAAGCGTGGTCTCACCCCAGGTTGCGAGAACGGCGCCATCAGCCTGACGGGCGATGCGGCCGGTTTCGAGCACGAGCTTGCGCCCGGCCCAATCGAGTTCTTCACGATGGATTTCGAACATGTGGTTTGTCTTTCATGGTCGGGATACGCGAACGGCCATGAGCAAGACGGCAAGAAGCTGTCAATGCGGTCCGCTTGTGGACCCGCGTCTCGACAGCGTCCGGCGATCCTGCCATGGCTCGGCCTCTTGTCCCGTGTGAGCCGGCAGCCCCATGCCGCCGGTTCGGTATTTAGGCGCGATAATCGCGCCCGGTCCTGGACAGCGAGCGCCGGCCCGCGAGGGGCCGGCGTCCAATTCAGCGGCGGATGCCGAGGCGCTCAATCAGCGTCTTGTAGCGGGACTCTTCCTGCTTCTTGACGTAGTCGAGCAGCTGGCGGCGCTGCGACACGAGCTTCAGAAGACCGCGACGGGAATGGTTATCCTTGACGTGGGTCTTGAAATGGCCGGTCAGGTTGGTGATCCGTTCGGTCAGGATCGCAACCTGGACTTCCGGCGAGCCGGTGTCGCCGGGCTTCGTCGCGTATTCGGTAATGAGCGCCTGCTTGCGCTCTGCAGTGATCGACATCGTCGGTCCTTTCGAGGTTGAGAAGCTCTCCGCCGGAGCGAAGAGTTGGATCCCGCTGCGAGGCCGGGCCGGGATGTCGTCCAGCACGGTCCCGCCGAGGGAATGCGGAGCACAAAGCCCCACACGAGCGGTCTTATACACGAATGCGGTCGCATGGCCAGATCGAAACCATCCAGCCTGAAGCGATACCTTGTCGGCTGTTTGGCGAAACGCTCAGAGCGGCAGGTTGAAAACGCGGCTCGGGACGAGTTCGCCGTGCTCGACCGGCCCGAAGGCGACAACCACGCCGCCGCACGACGCATAAGCCATGCCGTCGAGCGGGGCGTCGCGGCCGCGCAGCAGCAGCGATTGTCCCCGGCGCAGGCGGGCAGCGCCGTCCCGATCGACGACAACGCAGCTGACTTCGGTCAGGCCGGCCTCGACCGAACGCAGCAGATCGAAAGCCGTCTCGGGCTCAGCCTCGAGTTCGGCGAGCGAACAGGCGTCGGCTTCCGTAAAAGGCCCGACCCGGGTGCGCCGGAGCGCCGTGACATGACCGAGGCAACCGAGCGCACGGCCGAGGTCGCGCGCGATTGAGCGCACATAAGTGCCTTTGCCGCAGCAGGCTTCGAACGTCGCCTCTTCGTCGGTATAGCTCACCATTTCGAGCGAGTTGATGGTTACGGGGCGCGCTGCGAGTTCCACAACTTCGCCGTCGCGGGCGAGATCGTAGGCGCGTTCGCCGTTGACCTTGATCGCGGAATAGGCGGGCGGCACCTGCATGATCGTGCCTGTGAATCGCGGCAGGGCTGCTTCGATCTGATCGGGGCCGGGGCGATGTTCAGTAGTTTGCACAACCGCGCCGTCTGAGTCGTCGCTGTCAGTCTCGATGCCCCAGCGGACGGTAAAGCGATAGGCTTTCTCTCCGTCCTGCACGAAAGGC
>JAQGKN010000603.1 GCA_028290085.1 Hyphomicrobiales bacterium | reverse complement strand
CGTAGATTGGGGTCGCCTGAATTTTCCCCGGGCCCGATGGCACGAGAATAATCGGCGATGCGCAGCGGGTTGTAGCCGAGCGTGTTTTCGAGCCCCATGACCATGGAGGCATTCTGCCAGGGGCCATTGAGGCCGAGGATCTCGACGCGCGGATATTCACCGCGCGCATGGGCGGCTTTGATCTCGTCGGCGAGAACGTCGAGCCCATTTCGGTCCTGCAGTGCCTTGTCGCCATAGACGGCGTAACGGGAGGCGGGCTCGGCGTTCTGCGACGAGGCGGCATTGCGTCCAACGAGTTCGGCGCCCGCGAAGACGACGAGCAGCACGGCCGCGATGGCTCTGCGGTGCGGCCCACCTTTGTCGGCAGCATATAAGAGCAGCGAAAGAGCGGCAGCGATCCCCGCGCAGATCGCGACGGCCTGCAGGCTCTCGGCCAATTGCGTCTTGGCATTTGCGAAGGCCAGCCCCGATCCGATGGCGAGGCCGACGCTGCCGACGGTGGTCGCGATGAGTGCCGTCGCCAGCCCGCGATGCAGGGTCTGAAAAGGGCGCGGCAGGCCTTCGGCAATGTAGCGATGCAGGAGATAGCCTGATGTCATTGCGATCGCGATGTTCAGCAGGAAGGTCGCGTCAGCCGGGCGGCGGTAGAGTGAAATGCCGGGAACATGATCGAACACGAGGCCGAAGAAGGGCGTGTAGCGGCCTAATGCGTAGAGGGTCGCCAGCGTCCCCATGATCGCGAAGAAGCGCAGGCCGCGCCCGAAGATGCGGCCGCCTGCGAAGCCGTGCCACAGGATCAACAGGGCGGGCAGGGTGCCCGCAAAGAGATAATTGATGGTGCGATCGGTGAAGTCGGCCATGTCCGTCGCTTCATAGCCGGGGCCCCAGTAGCGGTAATTCCAGTCGTTGGACCCGAAGATGTCGCCGGTCAGGAAGGTCGCGAAGTTCGCTGGATGCAGCGAACCCGCCGCAGCCACGCCGTAGGCGATGCCGGGCCGGTTGGATTCCGCGAGAAACTGCATGGTGAGGAGGCTGGGTACGGCGAGCGCAGCCAGGACGATGGTGCCTGAGAGGATCACCAGCGGCAGGCGCGACAGCAGATATGCTGCGGGCTTTTCGGCGCGCGACGTGTGAAAGGCAGCGGCGCCGATGAGGCTCAGGCCCATCAGCAGGGCAGTCTGATCGCGGCCCAGCACCATGAGCGTGCCGAAGAGGCCGAAAAGCAGGCCATAGGCGAGCGAGCGCCGCGCCAGCATGATCTCCAGTGCCAGCAGGGCCAGCGGGAAAAACGCGTAGGAGATGATGATGCCGGTATGCTGCAAACGCGAGGAGGCGGCGCCGCCGAGCATGAAGACCATCGCGGCCAGCACCGCGCCGGCGGGATGCCAGCCGCGCCGGCGAAACAGGCCGAGCATTCCCAGCCCCCCCGCGAAGAGATGCGCGAAGATCACACCGTCGAAGACAGCCATCGAGGCTTTCGGCGCGATCAGGGCGAAGAGAACCATGGTCGGCGTGAACAACAGCGATTGCGGATCGGCGACAGAGGGGTGTCCGCCGAAATGGTAGGGGTTCCAGAGCGGCAACCGCCCTTGTGCGAAGGACTCGGCGAGAAATCGGTAGAAGGGGTAGAATTGGTTCTTGGAGTCCCAAGGCACCACGGCGCCCGACCAGGCCCAAGCCGACAGCGCGAGGGCCGTGAAGATGCTCAGGCCGAGAATCGCGCAAAGCGTTTCAGCGCGGGTCCATGGAAGGCTGCGCGATCGTTCGCGCGTCAGGCCACCGCCCAGGGCGCCCAGGACACCTTGTGTGGGGGAGGCAGAACCGGCGAGATCGATCTGGGACATGGATACTCACGACAGAGGCCCGGGATATCAGAACCGGCCACGACGCCGGCCGGCCGGTTTTTTCTCAGGAGTGTGAGGGAATTGCGGTCACGGTCAGGCGGGCCTTTTCAGGCGCGTTCGCATGCATCCGGCATCCTCCCTGGTGATCTGTCCCAGCGGGCGCTTGCGCGCACGCCTTGCTTGGTCGCGGGATCTCGTCAAAAGTTGCCAAAGTCTAGACACTCCGCTTCGATTGGCAAGAGGCTCGACCGTGGCCATCGAAATAGCCAAGATCGTGCGACCTTGTTGTTTTCTCAGGATTGAAATGAACCCGGCATGAACGGAAAAGGCTCTCACGCAACACTCACCCTGCTCGCCACGCGCCGCTCGGTCGCCCCGGTTGCCCTGGTTGCGCCGGGCCCTGATGCCGCGCAGGTCGAAACGCTGCTGCGTCTGGCTTCCCGCGTCCCCGATCACGGCAAGCTCGCGCCATGGCGCTTCATCGTTTTTGAGGGCGAGGCTCGTGAGCGCGCGGGCGAGATCATTTCGGAGGCTTTCGCCAAACTCGAACCCGAGGCGGGTGCGCCGCGGATCGAGGCCGAGCGCAAGCGCCTCTCTATGGCGCCGCTGGTGATCGCCGTCGTGTCGCGCGCGGCGCCGCACGGAAAGATCCCGGTCTGGGAGCAGCAATTATCGGCGGGCGCGGTGTGCATGAACATGCTTGTCGCCGCCACCGCCATGGGCTTTGGCGCATCGTGGCTGACGCAATGGTATGCCTATGATCGCGGCGTGCTTGCGCAATTTGGCCTCTCGGACGAAGAGAAGATCGCGGGCTTCATCCACATCGGTCAGAGCAGCAGCGTGCCGGAGGAACGGCCTCGTCCCGCGCTTGACGAGATCGTGTCGCGGTTTCCGGGCCGGAGCGCCTGAGCAGGAGTGTTTTTAGTGATTTTTTTCGAACCGCATCTGCGCGACCGCAATATTTTTCCCTACGATCCCTTCAAGGCGATGGTCGTGCCCCGTCCTGTCGGCTGGATTTCGACCATGGCGCCCGACGGCCGGGTCAATCTCGCGCCCTATAGTTTCTTCAATGCGTTTTCAGGTGCGCCGCCGCTCGTGGGTTTCAGCAGCGAGGGCTACAAGGATTCCGCAGCTTTCGCGGAAGCCTCCGGCGAGTTCGTCTGGAACATGGCGACCTACGACCTGCGCATGGAGATGAACGCGACGTCGGCGCCGCTCGAACGTGGCGCGAGCGAGTTTGTGCATGCGGGGCTCGAGACAGCACCGTCAAGCATCGTCAAGGCGCCGCGTGTCGCGGCATCTCCCGGCGCGCTCGAATGCAAGGTGACGCAGATCATCTGCCTGCAGGATATGACGGGTACGCCGACCGATCGGTATCTCGTCATGGGGCAGGTGGTCGGCATTCATGTCGATGAGCGTTATCTGGTCAACGGTATGCTCGACATCGCGGCGATGCAGCCAATCGCGCGCTGCGGCTACCAGGACTATGCGGTCGTGGACAAGGTCTTTGCCGTGAAGCGCCCGGCTGGTGCGGGCAATCAGGCCGGCGGCGGCTGATAGGCGCGCGCGGCACGGGCCAGAATACGCTCTGCACGCAACAGATGCGGACGGTCGAACATGCGGCCGTCGATGTTCACAACGCCTGCGTCGGGATGCGCCGTGAAGGCGGCGACGATGGCCTCTGCTCGTGCCAGCGTTTCGCCGCTCGGGGTGAAGTGCTGGTTGATCATGGGCACCTGATCGGGGTGGATGGCGAGCTTTGCGGCGAAGCCATCGGCTTGCGCGCGGCTGCACTCGTGGCGCAGGCCGTCGAGGTCTCCAAAATCCGCGAAGATCGTATCGACGGCAGGAACGCCCGCGGCTGCGGCTGCGAAAAGCGTCAGGTGCCGCACCAGCGCAAACGGCGGAGACCAGTCGCCATGTTCGTCGCGATTGTCCTCGGCGCCGATGTCAGCGCAGAGATCCTCGGCGCCCCAGGCAAGCGCGGTCAGGCGATGGCTCGAACGTGCGTAGGTCGAGAGGCCGAAAATCGCGGCACCGGATTCTGTCACGATGGGCAAAATGCAGGTCGAGCCGTCGGGAAGATCGTTCTCGGCT
>JAQGKN010000592.1 GCA_028290085.1 Hyphomicrobiales bacterium | reverse complement strand
ACGCAGAACTCGGTCTCGCCAAGGACGTGCGCATCTATAGCGTTCCGATGGAGAACACTGTCCAGTATCTCGGCATGAACGTCGAGATGAAGCCCTTCGACGACGTGCGCGTGCGACAGGCCATCGCTTATGCCGTGCCCTATCAAGAGATCCTCGACCTCGCCATGTTCAAGCGCGCGCGTCCCCTGTTCGGCGGCCCGGACAAGGTGAGCCTCGCAAGCTGGCCGCAGCCCCATCGCTATGTGACCGACCTCAGCAAGGCGAAAGCCCTGCTCACCGAAGCCGGCTACCCGGAAGGTTTTGAAGTCCCGCTCTCCTTCGACCTTGGCGCTGCCAGCACCAATGAGCCGCTCTGCGTGCTCATCCAGGAGCAGTTCGCCAAGCTCGGCATTCGCGTCAAGATCGACAAGGTTCCCGGCGCCAACTGGCGGCCGACTTTCATGAAGAAGCAGTTGCCGCTGCAGGTGAACGTCTTCGGGGCCTGGTTCAACTACCCCGACTATTTCTTCCACCTCGTCTATTCCGGCGAGAACACGATCTTCAACACCATGTCCTACAAGAACGCCGAGATGGACGCGATGATCGAAGCCGCGCGCTTCCCCGTCAATGCGCAGGCCTTCGACAAGAACGTCATCGGCTTCATCCAGAAGGAATTCGACGACGTACCGAATATCCCATTGTTCCAGCCTTATCTCGATGTCGCCATGCGCAGCAATGTGTCGGGCTACACATACTGGTTCCATCGCGAGGTCGATTACCGGTCCTTCAGAAAGGCCTGAGCCTCTCAGGTGCGGTTGCGCGGATCGAGCACGTCGCGCAACCCGTCACCCAGAATGTTGAAGCAGAACACGGCCAGCAGCAGCGTGAGCCCCGGAAACACGGCGACCCACCATTGCCCGGACAGGATCGCGCTCGCACCCTCCGAGACCATGGTGCCCCATTCGGGCGTTGGAGGCTGGACGCCGAGCCCGATGAAGGACAAGCCAGCCGCGTTCAGGATCGCATAGCCCATCGTCAAGGACGTCTGCACGGCCATGATCGGCAGCAGGTTAGGCAAGATGTGCCCGAGCAGAATGCGCGCTTCGGAATTACCAGTCAGCCGCGCCGCTGCAACATATCCCGCATCCCGCCTGATATTGGTCTCGACGCGCGCCATACGCGCATAGAGCGGGATGTTGATGATCGCCGTGGCGAGAACGATGTTGGTGACGGTATTTCCCAGCGCGGCGACGATCGCCATCGCAAGCACGAAAAGCGGGAATGCCATCAGAGTGTCGGTGAAGCGGCCAATGATGCGATCAGCCCAGCCGCCGTAATAGCCAGCGATGAGGCCGAGCCCCACGCCGAACACGAAGGCCAGCGCCACCGCAGAGGCGCCGATGGCAAGATCGAGACGCGTCGCGGCGATAAGGCGGCTGAGGATATCGCGGCCGAGCTGGTCCGTCCCAAGAAGATAAGCTCCGCCCGGCGGCCGCAACGCATCGGCGGCATGCGTCGCCAGTGGCGAATGCGGCATCAGAAACGGCGCGAATAACGCGACAGTCACGAAAAGTGTAAACAACGCGAAAGCAAATCCGGTCAGTGGATTTTCGGCGATCACGTAACGCCATTGTGCCAATGCCTGTCTCATGCGGCAAGCCCGAAGCGCGGATCGAGGACGCTGTAGATAATGTCCAGCACGAGATTGAGCGCGATGTACAAAATAGCCATGCAAAGCACGAAACCCTGCACTGGCGCGTAGTCTGACGCGATCAGCGCATCAATGGCGTAGGAGCCGATGCCAGGCCAGGCGAATACCTTTTCAACGAGCACATTTGCACCGAGCAGGAAGGAGAAGACCATGCCAAGCGTGGTCACGACGGGAAGGATCGCGTTGCGGAGCGCATATTTCATGACGACCGTCCGTGACGACAATCCATTGGCTTTGGCCGTCCGCACGAAATCGCTCGACAGCGCCGCCAGCATGGACGCCCGCGTCATGCGCGCAAGCGGCGCCAGCGAGAATACACCCAGAGAAAATGCAGGCAGCACGAGCTGGCCGAGCGCCGCACGAAACGTCTCGCCATCACCCGCGAGCAGCGCGTCGATTGTGTAGAAACCGGTGATTGTTGGGGGCGTGCTTGCGTAAATGTCGAGCCGGCCAAAAGGCGCGGGCGCCCAGCCCAGCAGATAATAGAAAATATAGATCAACAGCAGTCCCGTGAAGAACGGCGGCACTGAGACGCCTGTTGTCGAAAGAATGCGGCAGAGGTGGTCGATCCACGAACCCGGCCGAGTCGCCGCCATCACGCCGAGCGGGATGGCGATGGCCAGCGCGATGGTGAGCCCCGCCAGTGTCAGTTCCATTGAAGCCGGCAGGCGCGACAACAATTCCTGCAGCACCGGCTGGCCGGTACTCAGGCTCGAGCCCAGATGCCCATGCACGAGATCGCTGACGTAGGACGTGAATTGCAGCGGCCAGCTACGATCGAGGCCGAGCTGCTGGCGAATCTCCGCGATGGATTCAAGCGTCGGATTGGGACCGGCGAAATAGGCAGCGGGATCTCCCGGCAGCGCATGCGTGATGAGGAAAGTCACGATAACGACGCCGATCACGCTGGGGATCGCAGTACCCAATCTGCTGACGATAATGCGTAACACGCACGGCCTTCCCACATGGCGCGCATATTCCTGTATCGCGCTTGAACACTTTGCGGCGCGAGACCTCGCATGTCACCCGGCATTTTCGTGACTCGCACCGAAATCCGTTCGATGACGATCCGCTGAGCAATCTGGTGAAGATTTCATCCACTCGTGGTTTCCCGCGCGGCGTGCCCTGTACGCTCCCCTTGGCACGTTTACTGCGAGACCTCCCGAAAATGGGAGGTGACATGGCCAATCTTCGTCTGACATTCGCCTGCGGCCCTTTCGATAGAACCATGGCCCTGCGCGATGGATCGATCCGACCCGACGGCATCGACCTCGTCTATTTGTCGCTGCAACCCGCCGAGATCTTCTGGCGCATGTTGCAGTTCCACGAATTCGACATGTCGGAAATGTCCATGGCCAACTATGCCATGCTGGTCGCGCAGGGCGATTGCCCCTATGTCGCCATTCCCGCTTTTCCCTCGCGAGTTTTCCGCCACGGCTACTTTTTCATCAATACGGAAAAGGGCATCGAGCATCCGCGCGATCTCATCGGCAAGCGCGGCGGCGTGCCGGAATACAGTCAGACGGCGTCCGTCTACATGCGCGGGCTGTTGCAGCATGAATTCGGCGTGCGGCCAAGCGACGTCGAATGGGTGCAGGGCCGCGCAGACCGGCTGAAACATGCCCTGCCCGCCGATGTCAGCGTGACGCAGGCCGCTCCGGGAACAGAGCTCGGCGACCTCCTGGAGACGGGCGAACTCGACTTCCTGATGACGGCCAACAACCCGCTCTCGTTCCGGCGCGGCGCGAAGACCGTGCGGCGGCTGTTCCCCAATTACATCGAGATGGAAAAGGATTTCTATCGACGCACGCAGATCTATCCGATCATGCACACGGTGGTCATTCGGCGCGACATTTACGAACGCGACCCATGGGTGGCGATGAGCATGTACAAGGCGCTCTGCAAGGCGAAGGATTACGCCTGTGCGTGGATCATGGAGGGTGGGTCCGCCAAGGTTACGTCCGCCTGGCTGCCGCCGCTGATCGAGGAAGAGCAATCCATCATCGGCAAGGACTGGTTTCCTTATGGCATCGAAAAGAACCGCCCGACGCTCGAGGCGCTGCTGCAATATATCCACGAGCAGGGCCTTTCGCACCGCCGCGTCGCCATCGACGAATTGTTCGTACCGAGCACGATGCGCGACATGCCGCTTAGCGAAGGACAGCAGGTCTAACGAGAAGGGGCGCGCCGAAGAGCGCCCCTTTTTTTCGGATTGCGCGGATCAGATGCGCGACAAATGATATGTCGCGGGTGCGAATAATTCGTCGACGGATACGAGCCGCTTGGACAGCCCCTGCTTGTGGTGATAGCCGAGAAATTTTTCGAGCACGGCCCGGTTTTCCGGCACGCCGTAGGGCCAGAAGTCCGTACCCATCAGCTTCACCGTGTCCTGGAATTCAGCCACCGACCACGGCAGCGTCGAGAACAGATGTCCAATCTGCCCGAGTTCGTACATCACATGCGTCTTCGACTCCATGAACGCCTTGAGCAAGTTCACCGCCACCCACGGGTGTTTCTCGTAGATCGAGCGCCGGATACCGATGAGATGCATGATCGGGAAGATGCCGGTCCGGCGGAAGTAGTCTTGCTCGGTGCTTTTGAAATCCGGGAACATGCGGTCGACATTGGGCGCACCGCGCAGATAGCAGGACGGCGCGCGCGCTGAAATCAGCGCGTCGATTTCGCCGGCTTCCAGCATGTCCGAGAGCGAGCGATCGCTGGGGATCGGCTTGAGATCGATCGTCGGCGGCAAGTCGAGACGTGCGCGCTCTTCACGACCCGGATCCTCCAGCCCACCCTGCCGCCATGCGACACTTTCGGTCTGCACGCCGTATTCATCCGCGAGAATTCCGCGGATCCAGACTGATGCGGTGATCTGATATTCCGGCAGACCGATGGTCAGTCCGGATAATTTCGAGGGATGATCGATGCCCCGGTCCGTGCGGATATAGATGCCCGAATGCCGGAACAGCCGCGAAACGAA
The DNA here is from genome assembly GCA_028290085.1 of Hyphomicrobiales bacterium. GTDB lineage: Bacteria > Pseudomonadota > Alphaproteobacteria > Rhizobiales > Beijerinckiaceae > Terripilifer. The sequence goes on along the minus strand of JAQGKN010000592.1, from coordinate 525 downwards.
GGCCGGAATGCCCACGTAAGGTGAATCGCCGCGCGACGTCAGCATGGTGAAGCTGCTCAGCGACAATTCGCTGATGTCGAATTCCTGATTCTGGAATGCACGATGAAATGCCTCCTCCGGCTCCAGCGGCGTAGAGATGAGATTGACACCATCCACGCGCGTACGCCCGTCGAAAAGCGCATGGCAACGGTCGTAATCGCAGCAAGCCATGCTGAGTGTGAGGCGGTCAGTCGACATCGAAAACTCCGTCGTAATCGGGAAAGCGGCAAGCAAGGCATACGGTCACTGGGCCGCAACCTTCGCTTGGTGAATCAGATCGAACAAGCGCGACGGGGTGATCGGCGTTTCTGCAATTCGCACCCCGCTCTCGCGTAGCGCATCCTCGACGGCACTGATAATGGCAGGCGCCGCAGGCACCGTGCCGGCCTCGCCAATGCCCTTCACGCCGAGTGGATTCCCGGGGCTCGGATATTCCAGAAGCTGCAGGTCGAGATGGGGAACCTCCGTCGCGCTCGGCAGCAGATA
>JAQGKN010000587.1 GCA_028290085.1 Hyphomicrobiales bacterium | reverse complement strand
ACACCGGCGGCGAGGGCCAGCGGCGCGCCGATCAGGATTTGGCGACGATCGATCTTCATAAGAACTCCCATGGGAAAGCGTTGTCGAATTTCAAAACTTTGCGCGCAGCGCAAGGGCGACTTCTGGCGGCACGAAGGCCGACACGTCGCCATGCAGCGATGCGATCTGGCGCACGAGCGTGGCCGTGATGTGGCGGACGGCCGGACCGGCCGGAATAAACACCGTCTGTACGGCGGGCGCCATGACGCCGTTCATACCCGCCATCTGCATCTCATAATCGAAGTCGGTCGCGTCGCGCAGTCCGCGAAGGATCACGCAGGCCCCAGCCGTTCGGGCTGCATTCACCGCGAGACCATCGAAGGTCACAACGTCGATCTCTGCTGACAGGTGCGCGGTGGTGGCGCGGATCAACGCATCGCGCTCTGCCGCGCTGAACAGCGGTACCTTGCCGGGGTGGACGCCAATGCCGACCACGATTTTGTCGCAGAACGCGCTGCCCGCGCGGAGCACGTCGAGATGACCATTAGTCATCGGATCGAAGGACCCCGTGTAGAAGCCGATGCGGGCATTCGTCATGTCATGACCCCAGGTTCCGGCCTCTGTCGGGAGCAGGCTGCGGGAAGGAGTGCCCTCCCCGCGACCGATTTCAATCCTGCGCGGGTGCGTCGGGCGTGCCTTCGGCGCCGTCGCCGTTTTCCGGCGTCTCGCCGTTTCCGCTGCCTTCGTCCTCGCTGATGCGCTCGACCGAGACCACACGCTCATCCGCCGCCGTCTTGAAGACGGTGACGCCCTGCGTGTTACGGCCCGCGACGCGAATGCCCTCGACAGGGCAGCGAATCAGCTGGCCGCCGTTGGTGACAAGCATGATCTCGTCGCCTTGGCCGACCGGGAAGGAGGCCACCAGATTGCCGTTGCGCTCATTGACGGTCATGGCCGTGATGCCCTTACCGCCACGCCCCGTGACGCGATATTCGTAGGACGAGGTGCGCTTGCCGAAGCCCTTGTTCGACAGCGTGAGGATGACCTCCTCGCCGACCGACAATTCGACATAACGATCCTGCGACAGCTGCGCTGCCCCCTCCTCCGCCTCGGCGGCGTCCACGACCTCCGTCGTCTCCTCCGACTCGGCTTCTCCGGCAATCGCGCGGCGCATCTTGAGATAGGTGGTGCGCTCGCCGGGGCTGGCATCGATGTGGTGCAGGATGGCGAGCGAGATGACGCTATCGCCCTCGGCGAGGTTGATGCCGCGCACGCCCATGGAATCACGACCTTTGAAGACGCGCACGTCATCGACGGGGAAGCGAATGCACTGGCCCAGTGCGGTCGTCAGCAGGACGTCGTTGCTCTCCGAGCAGATCTGCACATCAACGATGCCCTCGCCCTCGTCGATGCGCATGGCGATCTTGCCGGCGCGATTGACCTGCGCGAAATCCGACAATTTGTTGCGGCGGACCGTGCCGCGCGTCGTTGCGAACATGACATCGAGCGTCTCCCAGACACTCTCGTCCTCGGGCAGCGGCATGATGGTCGTGATGCGTTCGCCCTGTTCGAGCGGCAGCATATTGACGAGCGCCTTGCCGCGCGCCGTCGGCGCCGCAAGCGGCAGACGCCAGACCTTTTCCTTGTAGACCTGTCCGCGCGACGAGAAGAACAGCACGGGTTGGTGCGTGTTGGCGACGAACAGGCGGGCGACGAAATCCTCGTCGCGCGTCTGCATGCCGGAACGGCCCTTGCCGCCGCGACGCTGCGCGCGATAGGTCGAGAGCGGCACGCGCTTGATGTAACCCGCATGCGACACGGTCACGACCATGTCTTCGCGCTGGATGAGGTCTTCGTCATCCATGTCGCCGTCGGCTTCACCGAGGATCGTGCGACGCGGCGTTGCGTAGGCCTCGCGCACAGCCATCAGTTCATCGCGGATGATCGAAAACACACGGGCGCGTGAGCGCAGAATGTCGAGGTAATCGGCGATTTCGACCGCGAGCTTGTTGAGAGCCTCGGCGATTTCGTCGCGGCCAAGGGCGGTAAGGCGCTGCAGGCGCAAGTCGAGAATGGCGCGTGCCTGCGTCTCGGAGAGGCGATAGCTACCGTCCTCCTCGAGCTTGTGACGCGGATCGGCGATGAGCGCGATCAGCGGTGCCATGTCATAGGCAGGCCAGGAGCGGGCCATGAGGGCTTCGCGCGCGGCACCCGCGTCGGGCGACGTGCGGATGAGGCGGATCACCTCGTCGATATTGGCAACGGCGATGGCGAGGCCGACCTGCACATGGGCGCTGTCACGTGCCTTATTGAGCAGATATTTCGTGCGACGCGTGACGACTTCCTCGCGGAAGTCGATGAACGCCGTGAGGAAATCGCGCAGCGTCAGCATTTCGGGCCGACCGCCGTTGAGCGCGATCATGTTGCAGCCGAACGTCGACTGCATGGCCGTGTAGCGCCAGAGCTGGTTCAGCACGATGTCGGGAACGGCATCGCGCTTGATCTCGATGACGATACGCATGCCGTCACGATCGGATTCGTCGCGCAGATCGGAAATGCCCTCGACGCGTTTGTCGCGCACGAGCTCGGCGATCTTCTCGATTAAGGTGGACTTGTTCACCTGATACGGAATTTCGGTGACGATCAGCGCCTCACGGTCCTTGCGGACCTGCTCGATCGCGACCTTGGCGCGCATCAGCACCGAGCCGCGCCCGGTGGAATACGCCGAGCGGATACCGCCGCGGCCCAGAATCGAGCCGCCTGTAGGGAAGTCAGGCCCCGGAATGATCAGGAGCAGTTCTTCGACAGAGATATCCGGCTTGTCCATCATGGCGAAAACGCCGTCGATGACCTCACCCAGATTGTGCGGCGGAATGTTCGTCGCCATGCCGACGGCGATGCCGCCGGCGCCGTTGCAGAGAAGGTTCGGATAGCGCGCGGGCAGAACCGCCGGCTCGCTCTCTTTGCCGTCATAGTTCGGGTTGAAATCGACCGTGTCCTGCTCGATGTCCTGCAGCAGCGGCATGGCCGCTTTCGCAAGGCGCGATTCCGTGTAGCGCATCGCTGCTGCCGGATCGCCGTCGACCGAGCCGAAGTTGCCCTGGCCATCGACCAGCGGCACCCGCATGGCGAAGGGCTGGGCCATACGCACGAGCGAGTCGTAAATCGCGCTATCGCCGTGCGGATGGTATTTACCCATCACGTCGCCGACGATGCGGGCCGATTTGACGTAGGATTTGTCCGGCGTATGGCCGTTCTCATACATCGAATAGAGAATGCGCCGGTGCACGGGCTTCAGCCCGTCGCGCACGTCGGGCAGCGCGCGCGACACAATGACGTGCATCGCGTAGCCGAGGAAGCTCGTG
>JAQGKN010000560.1 GCA_028290085.1 Hyphomicrobiales bacterium | reverse complement strand
GAAGTCGGGCGAGGTCATCCCGCTGTTCTACGATCCGAGTTATGATGGCGAGACATTCAGCACGCCGCACCAGATGGAAGGTGTGGACATGCTGTCGTTTCCCGATCTCTATCAGAAGATCAAGGGGCATCCTCCGTCCGGGGAATTGTGGGATGTTTATCGCACGATCATCGCGGTCAACGGGGCCATGCAGCGCCTCATTGTCATGCCGCCGGGCGCACCGCCAGAGGCGGTCGAGGCGCTGACGCATGCCATCCAGGCGCTCAATCATGACAAGGATTATGCGGAGGAGGGCGAGCGCACTCTGGGTTATGTGCCCGAGTTCATCTCGGGCCCGCAGGTCAATGCGCGCGTGCGGCGCCAACTCTCGATTTCGCCGGGGACGCGCAGCTTTCTGGAGAGCTATGTGAAGAATGCACCGCGCTGACGGGCCTCGTCTTCACTCCGGCTTGTCCTTGCCGAGGTCGCGATAATATTCGGACATGCGCTCGAACCAGAGATGGCGCGCGGCGAGATGGCCCTTCGTTTTCTCGTGCAAGGGAAGCCGCAGTGAACTGACGAGATCGGCGATTTCGCGGCGCGCGGACTTTTGTGACGTCGAGAGCATGTTGTTTTTCATGCCCTCCTCGATGGGGTCGAGCGCCGTGAGGCCGATGGGGAAGAGTTCGCGGAAGATGACACGGTCGTGCAGGCCTTCGGCAGCTCGCAACTGAAGCTCGCGGGCGATGTGCTGCATGGAGTTTTCAATCTGCCGCGCATTGTTGGATTTCAGCGACGCGATGCGATTGCGCAGCAAAATCCAGTCGATCACGCCACCGTCGACGACGCGTCTTCGTCGGCGCGCCTCCATGACAAGATCCGCGTAATGGGCGATGGCGCCGCGCTGGCTGCGGTCGTGATGCACGCGAGAAAACACGTCCACGTCGATGTAGGATTCGTTGACCGGGGAGACCAGCGTGTCTGCGAGCGAATGGGCGAGGCGCATGAGATAAGAATCGCTGGCGGGCGTATCGATCACCACAAATTCGTAGTCGTGCTCGACCGCTGCGACCGCCTCCGCGAAGGCTGCGAATTCATGTGTCTCATTGTCGCGCACATTTGTTGAGCTGCCGCGCTCAAGCGCGTGGTGGAAAGGCATTTCCACCGGCCATTCCGCGCTTCTTGCGAAGGACTGGCGATTTTCGAGGAAGCGGGTCAGCGTCTTCTGGCGCGTGTCGAGATCGATGGAGGCGACGCGGTAGCCCGCTTTCAGTAGGGCTATTGTCACGTGAATTGAAACCGTCGACTTGCCGGTGCCGCCCTTTTCGTTGCCAACGACAATGACATGCGCGCTGCGAAGATCCGGCTCATCGCGGCCGAAAGTGCTGCCATATTCGGTGCCGGGTGTCATGGGAGCCCGTAATGTTCACATGGCGACAGGGACATCCGCGCGGAGCGACGACGCGGTCAGAGCCCCAGGCCCCGAATCAATCCAAACTGAAAATGCTACGCAGAATAACGATATAGCCAGTCGAAACGCGACATCATGTTTTCTGTATTCAAGCTGCGCATGCCCAGATCACGAATGAGAGCGGCGGGGCCGGGCAGATGATACAGCGTTCCTTGCCTGCGCGATGCCAATTGCACGCGTGCGGCGCGGTCAACTCGTGACTTTTCGTAAAGGGTGAGCGCAGACACAACGTCTTCATCCGCGCTGAACGCCGCACCCAGCGCCGCTGCATCCTCGATGGCCTGCGCCGCGCCCTGCGCGAAGAAGGGCAGCATGGGATGGGCGGCATCGCCGAGCAGCGCCGCGCGGCCGATGGTCCAGCGAGATACAGGATCGCGATCGAAGAGCGGCCAGCGCCGCCATTCGCGCACGGATGCGAGAAGCTCGCGCGCATCCCTGTGCCAGCCGGAAAAGCGTCGCTTCACCTGCAGGCTGTCGCCGGTCTGCGACCAGAAGTTGGCATCGCTTCCGCGCCATGGGTCGTCGGTAATCGCGACGACATTGACCAGCGCACCCTGGCGCAAGGGATAATGAACGAGATGCGCGCGTGATCCGAGCCACAGGCTCGTTTCCAGCCGCAGCGCGAAGTCGGGTGCGTCCCGTCCATCCACAAGCGCGCGCCAGGCCGTGCGGCCTGAATAATGCGGATTGTCGGTGAGCCCGAGCCCGAGGCTCTGGCGGATGCGCGAATGCAGGCCATCGGCGCCTATGAGAACGTCGGCATCGAGCGACAGCGTTTCCGCACCCGTCTTTACGGCCACAGACACGCCTCGCGGCGTGTTGACGAAGCCTGCGACGCTCATCCCCGTGCGCAACTCGATGCGGTCAGTCGCCAACGCGGCATCGACCAAGGCACGCTGCAGATCTGCGCGGTGCACAACGACAGTTGGCGCGCCCCAGCGCAACTCGGACACGGGGCCGAGCGGCATGCGGGTGATGTCGGCGCCCGAACGATTGCTGCGCACGCGCAGTCTTTCGGGTGCAAGAGCGAGGCCGACGAGACGCTCGAGAATGCCAAATCGGGCGAGAATGCCACTCGCATTGGGCGAGAGCTGCAGCCCTGCGCCGGCCTCTTCGATCGTCGGTGATTGTTCGAGCAGCGTTACCCGCAGTCCCGCCTGCGCCATGGTAAGCGCAGCCGTGAGGCCGCCGATGCCGGCGCCAGCGACAATAGCGTGACGGGGAGGCGTCACCGAAGTCAGGCGGCTTCCGACTTCAGCTCACACTCGGCGGGGTCCGAGTGACCGTGCAGCGCTGCGTCGAAGCGAAAGAGCGTCGAGCAATAGGGGCAGACTGCCTCGCTGTCGTCGCCCATGTCGATGAAGATGTGGGGATGATCGAACGGGGGCAGGGCTCCGATGCACATGAATTCCTTCGCCCCCACGCGAACGACCGGGACTCCCGGCTGGTTGTGAAAATGCGGCGTGGGATGATCGGCCATCGAGATATTCCTGGCTGGTGCGAACGCGGCGCAACATAAGCGAGGCACGGCGCTTTGGGTAGGGCCAAAAACACGCGGTCTTTCCGGCAGCCCAAGCTTTCAGATATGGTCGCGCCGGTTCAGGCGGCGGAATATCGGACAGGACACATGCACAATTTCTCATCGGCGGGCGTCCGCATCGCCTTTATCGATCACGCCCCGACGGGGCCCGACCTGCACGAGCCCATCCTCCTGATCCATGGTTTCGCGTCCAACCATGTGGTGAACTGGGTCAACACCCTCTGGGTGAAAACCCTCACCCATGCCGGGCGCCGTGTCATTGCCCTCGACAATCGCGGCCACGGCGCCAGCGAGAAGCTCTACGATCCCGCTGCCTACGACACCCACATCATGGCCGAGGATGCCCGGGCCCTGCTCGACCATCTGGAAATCGCGCGGGCCGACGTCATGGGCTATTCGATGGGCGCACGCATCACCGCCTTTCTCGCCTTGAAGCATCCCGACCGGGTCCGCGCGGCGATTCTGGGTGGTCTTGGCGACCATCTGGTGGCCGGAATCGGGTTGCCGCTGGGAATCGCTGACGCCATGGAGGCGCCGGCGCTGGAGAGCCTCACCGATCCGATGCAGTGCATGTTCCGCGCCTTCGCCGAACAGACCAAAAGCGATCTGCGGGCGCTGGCCGCCTGCATACGCGGCTCGCGCCAGACCATGACCGAGGCCGAGGCGGGCTCGCTCAGCGTGCCTGTTCTGGTTGCGGTGGGTACAAAGGATCCGGTCGGGGGCGATCCTCACCGATTGGTCGCCATGATTCCCGGAGGGCAGGCACTGGACATTCCGGGGCGTGACCACAATCTCGCGGTGGGTGACAAGGTCTACAAGGAAGGCACGCTTGCCTTCCTTGCGCGGCGCAGCTGACGAACGAGACCGGCTCGCGCTCCGGGCGGCGGTCGTGCTAAAAGGGCGCCCAGAGGAGTTTTGTATGGCTCAGGCACAGTCGGCGCAGATTGTTGAGTGGGGAGACGTGGATCCACTGCTCGCGCGCATGCGCGCCGAGGCGGAGGAGGCCGTTCGGCGTGAGCCGGAGCTGGCGGGCTTCATTCTCTCATCGATTCTCAATCATGGGTCGCTCGAGGAGATCGTCGCGCATCGCGTGGCGACGCGGCTCGACCATCCGGCTTTGTCGGGTGAGTTGATCCGCCATCACTATCTCGAGGCCATAGCTGCGGATCCCGGTATCGCGATTGCGATTCGGGCTGACATCCTCGCCGTCGCGGATCGCGATCCGGCATGCACGCGGCTGATTGAGCCCGTGCTCTATTTCAAGGGCTTCCATGCAATTCAGACACATCGTCTGGCGCATTGGATGTGGTCGCAGGGGCGCAAAGATTTTGCGCTCTACCTGCAGAGCCGATCCTCGGAAGTGTTCCAGACGGACGTTCATCCAGCCGCCACGATTGGCAAGGGCATTTTCCTGGATCACGCGACGGGCCTCGTCGTGGGATCGACGGCCGTCATCGAAGACAACGTTTCGCTGCTGCAGGATGTGACGCTGGGCGGTACGGGCAAGGAGCGTGGCGATCGTCATCCAAAGATTCGGCATGGCGTGCTGATTGGGGCGGGCGCGAAGATCCTCGGCAATATCGAGGTGGGCCATTGCGCGCGGGTCGCAGCCGGTTCCGTGGTCCTCGCGCCGGTGCCACACAACAAGACTGTCGCGGGCGTTCCCGCCCGTGTCGTGGGCGAGGCCGGTTGCGCCGAGCCCGCGCGCAGCATGGACCAGATTCTCGCAGATAAATTCGAGACCTGATTTCGGTTGAGCGATGGCTGCGCGCCTTGCGGCGGACGGCCTTTTCTGGCAAACGCAGCATCCCGCTGGCCGGGGTTTCGAGGGAATACCGAAGATGGCTTTGGACAAAACCGAATTGCGCAAACTGCAGGCCTTTCTGCGTCAGTCGTTCGATAACGACTCGATAAAGGTCGTGCTCAATCCGCGCGACACGGAGACTGCCGACGTTCATCTGGGTGAACGCAAGGTGGGTATCGTCCTCGTGGATGACGAAGACGGCGATCGCTCCTTCGCTTTCGAGATGAAGATTCCTGTCGGGCGCGAGACGCTCCAGGAATATCTGCGCATGGCCTTCGAGAACGAAGCTTTGAAGATCATTCCGCGCGTCAAGAAGACTGATTCTGTCGAGCTGAATTCGGGCTCCGACTTCCTCGGCGTGATTTCCGCCGACGATCCCAAGGGCAAGAGCTTCACCTTGCAGATGGCGATTCTCGACTTCGATCTCGAGGATTACTGAGGGCTCACGCCATGCCGATCTACGCACTTGGCGACGAGCAGCCCGACCTCCCGGAAGCAGGACGCTTCTGGGTGGCGCCCGACGCCGTGCTCATCGGCCGCGTGCGCCTGCACGAAGACGCCGGGATCTGGTTTGGCTGCGTGCTGCGCGGCGACAATGAGTGGATCACCATCGGCCCGCGTTCCAACGTGCAGGAGGGGACGGTGATGCACACCGACCCCGGTTGCCCGCTGGAAATCGGCGCTGATTGTACCATCGGTCACCGCGCCATCCTGCATGGCTGCCTGATTGGCGATAATTCGCTGGTCGGGATGGGCGCAACGATTCTCAATCGCGCGCGGATCGGCAGAAATTGTCTCGTCGGCGCCAATGCATTGGTGACGGAAGGCAAGGAATTTCCCGATAATTCCCTGATAGTGGGGAGCCCTGCCAAGGCCGTGCGCACGCTGGACGCGGCCGCGATTGAAGGCCTCACGCGCTCAGCTGCAAAATATGTAGCGAATTGGAAGCGCTTTGCGCGCGACCTCAAGCGGATCGATTGATCAGAAATTGATCCGTCCATCGGGCTCGCTGCGCGTCACCGGTGCCAGAAACTCGATTGCAAATCCGCCAGTGAGGTGACGCACGACGCGCCCTGGGGTCTGGCCGACCGTGACGCGCGTGCCGATCGGCAATTGCTCACGCTCCTCGATGGCTATTCCGGACAACGAGATGTCGATGATGCGGGAGGAATATTCTCGACCCGTCGTCAGGCGCACAATGGCGCGCTGGTTAGCGACGCTGACGCGTTCGTGGCGACGATCTTCGGGCATGCCCAGAGCAGTCCGGTTCACCAGCCATGTGAGCTGATCCGCGAGTTTTTCGCGCTTGGCTGCCGGGACCGAAAAGGACAGCGCAAAGCCGTTGTCCATCTTGCGCGTTATGAGGCCTTCGATGCGGCCGAGCTGGTCGAGATAAACCAGGACACGTTCGCCAATCTGGCCCTGCGTTGGCGCGTATAGAGCAAGGCCGCCGGGGGACATATTTCGGGTCTGGCAAGGATACTCACGCCGATCCGACAGCATGTACCGGCCCAGCAGCGAGACGTCCACTCGACTATGGCGACGCTTTTCGTCGGCATTGCCGTGAAAACGTGGCAACCTCCCGATCCTTAACGCACCCATGCTCGCCATCTGACATCCAGCTCCAGTCCTGATGGAGACTATAGCGGCTTCATCTTAAGAACGGCTTACGTCAAGCTTCAAATGTAGCTTAATGGTGTTCTTTCCATGCGCGAATTGGACGGTGAAACACGCCCCAAAGGCACGCTGGTCTGCACTGTCCACGTGAGCGGCCCGAGCGGAATAAGCCCGATCCAATCGGGAACGAGGGCGGGCTTGAGCGCGCAAAGCGCCTTGGCCCCGAGGCGACCGTCCTGAGCAAGGGGCAGAACCAGCAATTCGAGTGTCACGGGCGCCCGGTCGGCAGGTGTCGCATAAACCGCGCTCGACATCGGTTCTGCACCATTCAGTGCGGTATCGCAGACGTCGATCACAGCAGGGCGATCCGGCAGTCGCCACAAGGCGGTGAAGGACGTGCCCCGCAATTGACGGCCGAAAAGCGAACAGACACCTGCGCCAACCATGCTGACCCGGAAGCCGCCGATCGTATCCGCATCGAACATCACGAGCCAGGCTAACCATGGACGGAGCTTTGCCAGATCGAGGTCGCGCCGCTCCGGCTGGGGAGCGCCTTCGCGCAGATTTTCCCAGTATGTAACGAGGTCCTTGACGATCTGGTGCTTCATTCGGGAACGTTGGGTGCCATTATTGCTGTGGCCGTGTTCCGATATGAAACACTCGACCGAAAATTCGTGACTAATTGCAATGGGTTGCGATCTCCGTGCCAGGGGATCGGAGCGGCGTGAGCGACGTTTGAGGTTTACCCAGCGCTTTGCGCACGGCCTAACGAAATCAGGGCCGTGAGGTTCGCCACGTGGTTTCCGTTGTGGATGAACGCTGTGTGAGCCTGCTGCCTATGCGGCGCCGTTTCGCCTTGCGCTTTCCTGCGCGGCGGCTATCTCCATCTGGAGAGTGCTGGTGAACATGTGCGGGACTATGTTCGGGCGCCGTCGGATTCGGGGATAACCAGTGCAGCAGCCCGGGCATGAAAGAGTTTTCAATCTTCCGGCAGTCATCCTGCTGTTGATCGCCTCGATGGGACTCGTGCACGCGTTCCGACTTTACGGGATGAGCCCTGAGGAGGACATTTCGTTCCTCGGCCTGCTTGCCTTCGTACCGGCGCGTCTGACGGCTCAGTTCGATGCGGCCGGAGTTGCAGCCGCTTTCCGGCAACTGGCGCTCAAGGGCGGCGACGCGATTGAATTTGCGCGATTCTTTTTCGGCGATGGGTCGCCGCAGGCTTGGACGGTTCTGACATATTCCTTCCTGCATGCGGATTGGGTGCATTTCGGCTTGAACTCGATCTGGCTCGCGGCTTTCGGGGCGCCCGTCGCGCGGCGCATCGGTGCCTGGCGGTTCGTCACTCTATTCATCATCACCGCGGTGGCGGGGGCGGCCGCGCATTATGTTTTTCACCGCTTCGACGCAGCACCGGTTATCGGCGCCTCGGCAGCTGTCTCGGGAGCGATGGCGGCGGCGATCAGATTCGTCTTCCAGCCCGGTGCGCCTCTAGGACAGACGCTGGGATATGACGGCGACGAGAACGCTGCCTACCATCGTCCCGCGCTGCCGCTCAGCCAGGTTTTGAAGGTCAGACGTGCGCGAACCTTTCTCCTATTCTGGTTTGCG
>JAQGKN010000553.1 GCA_028290085.1 Hyphomicrobiales bacterium | reverse complement strand
TGCCCGCCCTTCCAGGCGCGCGTCGTGAAGCCCAGAATTTCGACTTTCACGCCGCAGCGCTCGAGCGTGCGAGCGAGAATATCGGCGCAGGTCGCCGCGACCGTGATCGGGCGTCCGCGCATCGAGCCTGAATTGTCGAGCAACAGCGTCACCACCGTGTCGCGGAAATCCATGTCCTTCTCGCGTTTGAAGGACAACGGCTGCTGCGGGTCGATGACGATGCGCGAGAGACGCGCGGGATCGAGCATGCCCTCTTCGAGGTCGAATTCCCACGAGCGGTTCTGCTGCGCCATCAGCCTGCGCTGCAGGCGGTTCGCCAGACGCGCAACGATGGCGGACATGTGGTGCAATTGCTTGTCGAGATAGGCGCGCAGGCGCTCCAGCTCTTCGGGCTCGCACAATTCCTCGGCGAGAACCATCTCGTCGAATTTCACTGTATAGGCCTTGTAGTCGGGGCCGCGATGCTGCTCCTGCCCGAACATCGGCGGACGGCGGCTTTCGCGCGAATCCTCGTCCTCGCCTTCGCCCTCTTCGTCGAGGAGATCGCCTGCGGGCGCATCCGCGGCGTCCATCTCGCCGTCTTCCATCTCATCGCTGGAATCGTCGGCCTTTTCCATCTGCATGGCGGAGCCGGATTCGTCCTGCTCGCCCTCGCTGTCCTGCTCGTCGGGAGAATCGTTCTCCTCGTCGGCGCCTTCGTCCTCGCCGGTCTCGTTCTGGTCGACGGCGGCTTCGTCGATCATGTCGAGCGACGCCAGCATCTTCTGGATCGCGCGGCCGAAGGCGAGCTGATTTTCAATGGATTCGTCGAGCTTGGCGAGATCCTCGGCTGCCCGGTCCTCAATGATCGGGCGCCAGAGATCGACCAGCTTCTGTGCGGATTTCGGCGGCGCGAGACCGGTCAGCCGTTCGCGCACGATAAGTGCGATGGCATCTTCCATCGGTGCGTCGGCGCGGTCCGTGATCTCGGCATAAGTGCCGCGATGGTAACGATCCTCCAGCATTGCTGAGAGATTGGAAGCGACACCCTCCATGCGGCGTGAGCCAATCGACTCGACGCGAGCCTGCTCGACAGCCTCGAACACCGCGCGTGCATTCTGCTGCTGCGGCAGGAGGCGGCGATGCGTGCGCTCGTCGTGGCAGGCGAGCCGTAGTGCCATGGAATCGGCGTGACCGCGCACGATGGCGGCCTCGCGCGGCGACAATTTGCGCGCGGGCTCCGGCAGGCGCGCCTTAGCGCCCTCGCCTGTGCCGATCAGCGAGGGGCGGTCGGCAGCGAAGGTCACTTCGAGTTCGCGTGTGCCCGACATGGCCCGCATGCAGCTGGCCACTGCCCGCTTGAACGGTTCCTGCGGCGCGTCGGCCTTGGTGGGCGGCTTGCGATTGGTCGTCATGGCTCGTGACTTCTTTTCATAAGGACCGCTCAGGCCACCGGCCCGGAGCGAAGGGGCAGAGAGCGCGCGAATTCCGCGCCACCCTCCGCCACCATGTCCAGTCCTCAGGTCATCGCGACATTGACCGAGCTCTCGGGCAGTTCCTGCCCGAAGCAGCGCTGGTAGAATTCCGCCACCAGCGTGCGCTCGAGTTCGTCGCACTTGTTCAGGAAGGTCAGCCGGAACGCGAAGCCGATATCCTTGAAGATGTCGGCATTCTCGGACCAGGTGATCACCGTGCGCGGGCTCATCACCGTCGACAGGTCACCCGCCATGAAGGCATTGCGGGTAAGGTCGGCGACACGCACCATCTTGTTGATGATGTCACGCCCGTCCTTGGTGCCCTTGTAATGGGGCGACTTGGCGAGAACGATGTCGACTTCCTTGTCGTGCGGCAGGTAGTTCAGCGTGGTCACGATCGACCAGCGGTCCATCTGGCCCTGATTGATCTGCTGCGTGCCGTGATAGAGGCCCGACGTGTCGCCCAGACCCACCGTATTGGCGGTCGCGAAAAGCCGGAAAGCCGGATGCGGGCGGATGACGCGGTTCTGGTCGAGCAGCGTCAGGCGTCCCGACACTTCCAGCACGCGCTGGATCACGAACATCACGTCGGGACGGCCAGCGTCATATTCGTCGAAGCAGAGCGCGATATTGTTCTGCAGCGCCCAGGGCAGGATGCCGTCACGGAACTCGGTGATCTGCTTGCCGTCCTTGAGCACGATCGCGTCCTTGCCGACGAGATCGATGCGCGAGACGTGGCTGTCGAGATTGATGCGCACGCAGGGCCAGTTGAGGCGCGCGGCGACCTGCTCGATGTGGGTCGATTTGCCGGTGCCGTGGTAGCCAGTGACCATCACGCGGCGATTGCGCGCGAAGCCTGCGAGGATGGCGAGGGTCGTCTCGCGATCGAAGATATAATCCTTGTCGAAATCGGGAACATGCTCTCCCGTCGTCGAATAGGCCGGCACTTCCATATCGGAATCGATACCGAAGACCTGGCGCACCGAGACTTTCGTGTCCGGCATGCCCGGGGACGTCGCTGTCGTTTGCATCATACCTCCGTACCCGCGAACGAATGCGCGCGGGGTATACTTTGGGCCGCTTGGCCGGGCACCGCGCGGGTCGCGGCAGAGACCATGCCCATCAGGCGAGCTTGGCCGATTTCAGAAACTTATAGGCGTGGATGATTTCACGCAGTCGGTCTTCCAGTGTCCTGTCGCCGCCGTTGGCGTCCGGGTGCAGCCGTTTGACCAACTCCTTGTAGCGCGCCTTGATCGTTTCCGCATCTGCCGTTTCATCAAGGCCGAGCGTCGTCAAGGCCTTCATGGCGGCGAGACCGTAGCGGGGCCGCTTCGGCTCCTGCGAGGGGCCCCTCGCGCGGTTGCGAAACATGCCCATCGGATCGACGAACGCGTCCGGCTCGACGCCCTCTTCGCGATGGCCCTTGCCCGCGCGATTGACGCCCATGTTCCAGGTGGGCCGATGCCCGACGACCGCCTCGCGCTGGTAGCGGGCCACATCATCGTCGCTCATGTCCTTGAAATAGTTGTAGGATGCGTTGTACTCGCGGACGTGGTCGAGGCAAAAGCTGAAATATTGCCCCTCCCGCGTACGGCCCATGGGGGCGCGGAATTCACCGGCCGCCGCGCAACCGGGGTGATCGCAGCGGATGTGAACCGGCCTGGGCTGAGGTGCACGCTTGACCCGGATACGCGCGAAGATGGGAGAGTTGAGATCCATGCCGCAAACATTAGGAGTGAGACGACGGCCCCGCAAGGAGTCGTGGCCAATGGCCGCTCGTTTTCGCGAGCTGTGAGGAGAGTGGCTCTCGCTTTCGCGAGCCTGTGGTAGAAAAGCACTCGACAAAAACGAGTCGGGCTGTCGAAGAGGCGATCATGAACGATAAGCGTGGAAGCGTTAAGGACGTAATGACTGCGAAGCTGAAAGAAGCTCTCGCACCGCTCGTACTCGACGTCGTCGACGATTCAAAGCGCCACGCCGGGCATCAGATGCACCCGGGCGGCGTCGAGCCCGGCGGCGAAACACACTTCAACGTCAAAGTGGTGTCGGCAGCCTTTGCAGGCAAGAGCCGGCTCGAGCGGCACCGCATGGTCAACGCCCTGCTTGCCGCTGAACTGTCTGCCGGCGTGCATGCGCTGTCCATAGACGCACGCGCGCCGGGCGAATAGGCGGCACCTGCAGGCCACGAAAATGCCTCAGGAAAATTCGACATCCGTCCAAGCTTTAACGCACATTAACGTTTGCCGGTGCAGCCTGCCTTTTCAACCGGACGGGGATTCTTTACCAAGGACGAGCAGGCCATCCGGCCCGCATCGGCCCCACCCGTTTCCATGGGGCCATGCGATGGGATTTCTCGCGATGGATTTTTTGAACGTGACCTGGCGCGCAGCCGCCCTCGGCGCTCTCGTAAGCGGCCTGAACGTAGCGACTGCGGCGCTCAGTCCAGCTGCTGCAACGCCGTCGCTCGTAGCCGACCTCGTGACCGGTGAGGTCATCGCGCAGGAAGACGCGACGAGGACTTGGTATCCCGCCTCGCTGACCAAGCTGATGACGGTTTATGTTGCGCTCAAGGCTGTGAAAGATGGGCGCATCACCCTCGACACGCCCTTCGTGATGTCGCAGCGCGCGGCTCGCGCCGTGCCCTCCAAAATGGGCTTCAATCCAGGCACCGAGGTCACCCTCGACAATGCGCTGAAGATGCTGATGGTCAAGTCGGCCAACGATCTGGCGGTCATGATCGCCGAAGGCGTTGATGGCTCGGTCGAGGATTTCGCTGTCGAGATGAATTCGACGGCGGCGCAACTCGGCATGACGCAATCGCATTTCGTGAACCCGAACGGCTTGTTCGATCCCAATCACGTCAGTTCGGCACGTGACATGGCGATCCTAGCCCGCGCTCTCTACATGGACTTTCCCCAGCAGGCGGGGCTTTACGGCATCGGCGCTCTCAAGCTCGGCGAACGCATCATTCCCACCCACAACGGCATCATCGGCCGCTACCCCGGTGCTGACGGCATGAAGACCGGCTTCGTCTGCGC
>JAQGKN010000508.1 GCA_028290085.1 Hyphomicrobiales bacterium | reverse complement strand
GCGCAGAGCGGCACCCAAACCGGCCCTGAAGGCGGAATCGCGCAGACGTCTCGCGCGGGCGCGCGGGCTGGTGCTTGCTGCGGCGCCCGCCGAGCGCAAGGCGCTATGCACGAAGGTTTCGCCGAGCAGCACGGCGACCAGCGTGAAAACGGCGAGGCTGATGCCGACCCAGATTGCGAGATCCAGGCCGTGGCCGAGCGCTGCGCGGACCGGTAGCCAGAGGGGACCGTCGCGATCGTAGAGCGTACCCACCTCGCCCTGCTGGACGCGCGCCAGCCAGTTCAGGCGCGTCTGGCGGGGCAGGATGTTGGCGCCCTGCAGGCCCAGCACGAAACCGGCGCCCAAGATGGTTGCTAGGATCTGCGAGACGAGCCGCGTGCGACGTGGGCCGACGATGGCGAAGAGCACCACCGCGAGCGACAGGCCAAGCGCCGAAGCGAGAAGGGCCGAAGCGGCGAGCATGGGATAGAGTGCCAGGCCGGGCGCGAGTCCGCGCAAGGCCATGATGTTGGCGAAGGGCAGCACGAACATGCCGACGCCCGCCAGACATTCCACGGCGATGGCGAGCGCGCGCGCCGCAAGCAGCCGCCCCGGTGGCAAGGGCGAGGCGATCAGCAGATCGAGATCGCCGCGCGTGAACAGCGCCCGCGTCGCTCCTGTGAGCGACTGCGAGAGCAGCCAACTCAGCACGAAGACGAGCGCACCCGCGGTTGCAGGCACGCGCATCCGATCGCTCGGAGCCGCTTCTGCAAACCAGCTGGTGACGGGCCAAGCCAGCAGATGAATGGCCAGCATGCCGGCGAGCACAATCGCGGTCACGGTCCCCGTATGGAGTCCGCCGAACATGGCCCGGAAGCGGCGCCAGCTCAGGCGCAGATCATGCGCGACCAGCCACGGAAAGGTGCCCGGCTTGAGTTTCATCAGGCGTGCTCCGCCCGGGTCAGGTCGAGAAACACGTCTTCGAGCGTGGAGGCGCCCGCCGTGCCGGTGCGGGCGCGCAATTCTTCCAGCGTGCCTTCGGCGATGAGCTTGCCGTGGTGGATGATGCCAATGCGGTCGGCGAGACGTTCGGCGACCTCCAGAATATGCGTGGTCAGCACGATGGCGGCGCCGGCCTGCACGCGGGCGACCAGGATATCCTTGACCTGGCGGGCCATGCCCGCGTCGAGCCCGGTGAGCGGTTCGTCCAGCATCAGCAAGCGCGGCTCATGGATGAGAGCGCCTGCAAGTGCGACTTTCTGCTTCATGCCGCGCGAAAAGCCCTCGCAGCGCTCATGGCGGTGCTTCCAGAGATCGAGCATTTCGAGCAGATCGGTTGCTCGCGCGAGTGCCGTGGCCGGCTCGACGCTCCAGAGGCCCGCGACGAATTCCAGATATTCGAACGGGTCGAGCTTGTCGTAGAGCATCGGCTCGTCGGGCAGCCAGGCGGTGATGCTCTTGGCCGCGATAGGATCGCGCCAGGCATCGATGCCGAAGATCTCGATTTTGCCGGCGTCGGGCGGCAGAAGGCCAGCGACCATGCGCAGTGTCGTGGTCTTGCCCGCGCCATTGGGGCCCAGCAGAGCGTATAACTCGCCCGGGGCGAGCTCGAGGTCGAGCTGATTGACCGCTGCCTTGCCGAAAAATTTGGAGACGCCACTCAGGCGTAAAGCCGGGCTGCCTCTCCCTTCGGCTGGAACATTTCGCAGGCCGGAGCCGTTTGTGGCGCTCATGACGACGTCCTCGACTGGCTTGGCCGGGGGCCGCCCGCCGACCTCATGCTTCTACGACCTCGCTCTTGAGCCGAGGTTAACCCCTTCCTCACCCAGCTACGAGAAATCCCGAGATCGTGACTTGAGTAATTCATAAGCCACCTTATGTTATCGGACGTTAGGAAAAACTCAGATGCCCGACCGTCCCCTCGATACCGATTTTCTCTTCCTGCTCTACGATGTCGCCCGTCTCATGCGGACGCGCGCGGATCAGCGAGCCCGCACCACCGGCATGACTCGTGCGCAATGGGTCATTCTGGTCTGGCTCGAGCGTGAGCCGGGCCTGTCCCAGAACGAACTCGCCGCGCTGGTTGAGGTCGAGCCTATCACCGTCGCCCGCCTGATCGACAAGCTCGAGGCGCGTGGCGCGGTGGAGCGCCGCCCAGACCCGAAGGACCGGCGTATCCGGCGCCTGCACCTGACGGAGGCGGCACGGCCGCTTCTCGAACACGTCCACGCCTACCGGAGCGACAGTCAGGAACTGCTTTGCGAGGGCCTGACGCCCGAGGCACTCAAGATCACGGCAGAAACCCTGCTGCGCATGAAGGCCAATCTTCTCGACGAAACCCGTCTTTCGAGGGCTATTTGATATGTCCGCTGTATCCTCCGCGCGCCAGGCCGATCCCGACGATCTCGATCGTCGCATCGAGCCTATTTCGCGCAATGCGTCCCCGCCGACAGGCGAAAAGCCAGCCGCTACGCCCGAAGTCATTGAGGCGGCTCCCAAGAAGCGCAACCGCAAGCGCCTTCTACTGATGGGCGGCGGCATATTCGCTGTCATCATCGGTTCCGGTGCCTTCTGGCTGCATGGCGGGCGCTATGTCTCGACCGATAACGCCTATGTCCACGCCGCAAAACTGATGGTCTCCACCGACGTCTCCGGCATCGTATCGGATGTCGATGTCACGCAAGGGCAGCATGTGAAGCGCGGCGACGTGCTTTTCCGGCTCGATCAGGACCAGTTCAAAATCGCGGTCGATATGGCGCGTGCGCAGCTCGAACAGGCAAAGCTCACTCTCGCTGCCGCCGTGCAGGACTATCAGCGCCTGCAGAGCGATATCGAGGGACAGAAGGCGCAGGTCGCGCTCGCGCAAAGCAATTTCGACCGCTCGGCCGTGCTCGTGCGCAACAACGACACGACGCGCGCCAGCTACGACCAGACGCGCTTTGCATTGACCGCCGCGCAGAAGGCACTCGATTCGCTGGAGCAGCAGGCCCGCGTCGCGCTCGTCAAGCTCGGTGGACGCCTCGACCTTCCGGTCGACCAGCATCCGCAGGTGATGCAGGCGCAGGCGGCGCTCGATGAAGCACAGCGTCAGTTCGATCATACCGTCGTCACCGCGCCTTTCGCGGGCACCGTGACGGCTGTGGATTCACTGCAGCCCGGTACGTTCCTCGTGTCGCAGACCGCGTCGCTGACCACAGTCGGCGCGATCGGTCTCGTGTCGGAC
>JAQGKN010000497.1 GCA_028290085.1 Hyphomicrobiales bacterium | reverse complement strand
CGCGCAATTGCTTGTTCACATCGCCCGCCGTTACGCCGAGCGCCGCGAGGCGGTCCGGATCGAGCGACACGCGGATCTCGCGATCCACACCGCCGACGCGCGACACACCGCCAACGCCCTTCACGCTCTGCAGCGAGCGCGCCACGACGTCATCGACGAACCAGGACAGCTCTTCGATTGTCATGGCGGGTGCCGCGACAGCGTAAGTGACAATAGGCAAACCAGCTACGTCGACACGCTGAACGACCGGCTCATCGATGGTGCGCGGAAGATCGGAGCGGATCTTGGCAATCGCATCCTTGACGTTGTTCAGCGCGCGATCGGAGTTGGTCTCCAGGCGAAATTCAATGGTAGTGGCCGACGAGCCCTCCGACACCGCCGAGGTGATGTGCTTGACGCCCGCGACACCGGCAACGGCATCCTCGATCTTCTTCGTGACCTGACTTTCAAGTTCGGTCGGCGCCGCGCCTGCCTGCGTGATTGTCACCGAGACGATAGGCACGTCGACATTGGGAAAGCGCGTGATCGGCAGCTTGAAGAAGGACACGACGCCCAGCAGCATCAGAACCGTGAACAGCACCATCGGCGGAATGGGATTCCTGATCGCCCAACCAGAGATATTGAGCGACATCAGCGCGCCTCCGCCAGAGCAACGGGACGCACGGCGTCGCCGTCGCGCAGGAAGGGACCAGCGCGGGCGACGATGGATTCGCCGTCCGCGACACCGCTGACAACTTCAGAGAATCCCATGGCAGCAATGCCGACCTGCACCTTGCGCGTCTCCACGCGCTCGCCTTTGACGACCTGCAACAGAGCCTGCGCGCCGTCATAGAGCAACGCGGACGAGGGAACGGCGACAGCGTCCACGTGGCGCGTTTCCACAACGCCGCGTGCATAACCGCCAACACGCGCGGCCTTCGAGGGCTCGAGCAGGATGCGCACGCGACCAAGCCGCGTGGTGCGGTCGATCTCGGGCGACACCAGCCGCACCGTGCCGGGGATATGCGCGTCGCCGACAACGACATCGGCCTTCTGCCCGGGTGCGAGACGCGCCAGCCGCGCCTCGAAAGCCTCGCCTTCGAGCTCAATTGCGCCGCCCGAAATGACGCGGAACATGGGGTCGCCGAGCGATGTCGCGATGGCACCGAGCCGCGCGTTTTTACGCGAGACGATACCGGCAACGGGCGCGCGCACTTCGCTCCGTGCAATTCGCACCTGAAGCTCCCGGCGCTGCGCCAGAAGCGCCGCCTTGTCCGCGTCCGCCACGTTCAATGCTTGCCGCGCATTTTCAAGTTGCGCCTGCGCAGTGCGGTCGGCCGCGAGCTTCTGGTCGATCTGCGCCTGCGTGGAAACACCGTTCTTCAGCAGCGATTGCGCGCGCTGCAAGTCCGGCCCCGTCTGGCCGAGACTGGCCTCCGACTGGCGGATTTGGCTTTTCACCTGAGCGATCTGCGCATCGGCGCGAACGAGCCCCGCGTCGCTTTGCGCGAGCTGCGCATCGAGCGCCTCACGCGATAGGCGAGCAAGCACCTGCCCCGCCACGACACGGTCGCCCTCCTCGACGAGAATTTCGAGAATGCGCAGCCCTTCGATTTCGGGACCGACGAGAATTTCATCGCGCGCCACTAGCGTGCCGGTGACAGAAACGGTTTCGGCGAGGCTGCGCATCGTCGCGGGCACGACGCTGACCGTGGGCGCAGGCGCCGTCGCCGACACGGGGCCGAGCTCGGGCGCGGCCATTGCGCTGAGCGAGACGGTGCAAAGCAGAAAAGCGAGTGAAAGGGCTTTCATCGGCAAGGCTCGGTGTGTTCGGAAACGGGGGAAGCGGCGGTGGCCACGGGGCGCACGAGTGCCGCCACCATGGACAGGATGTTGGGAAGAGCCCGCTCGGCGTCGAAGGTGGGATCGACGGCGCGCCGCCAGAACAACCCGTCGCCCAGCAACGCGAGCGACATCACGATGTCGTCGAGGGGCAAGACCGGCGCGATGCTGCCGGCCGTTACCGCGTGCTCGAGCAACATGCGGATCGAGCCACGGATGGAATGGTCGAAACGCGCCATGGTCTCGGCAATGGCGGGATTGCGCGTCGCCTCGGCACCGATCTCGATGCACATGATCGCCTTCTCAGGGGGCTGGGCCAAAATGCAGCCTCGCAGCAACCCCTCGATCAGGCCCATGAAGTCCTGGGAGCGTCCAGACTCTGCAAAGCGCACCATGATTTCCTCACGGTCACGCTCCGTAAGTCCCTCAATCAGGGCCTCCTTGGAGGGAAAATAGAGGTACAACGCCCCCGCGCTGATTCCCGCCGCCTTGCAGATGAGTTGCATGGTCGAGCGGTGAAATCCGTGCAAGGCAAAGCAATGCTCCGCCGCATCGAGAATGCGCTTGCGCCGCTGGGCTTGCTGTTCGTCAGTCAGCTTAGGCAAGTTTTAAGACCCTCAAAAACGAATGTTCATTCATTGAATGAACATTCGTTTTTGAGGCCAAGTCAAGCTCCAATGGAGAGGGGGCTCACCGCAGCCTTAGGGTTACGCCACGCCAAGCCGCAGCAGGTCATGCAGATGCACGATGCCGCAGAGCCGGTTTTGGGGATCGACCACCAGCATGGCCGATATCTTCCGGCTGTTGAGCATTTCCAAAGCCTCGACAGCCAGAGTCTCCGGCGTGACAGTGCGAGGGCCTGCGGTCATGACGTCGTCCACGCGCGCGGCCATCAAATCGGGGCGCATGTGACGGCGAAGATCGCCGTCGGTCACGATGCCTGCGAGACGGCCATCGGTGTCGAGAACTCCGACGCAGCCGAAGCCCTTGGTGGAAATCTCGACCACGGCCTCACCCATCAC
Organism: Hyphomicrobiales bacterium; assembly: GCA_028290085.1. Taxonomy (GTDB): domain Bacteria; phylum Pseudomonadota; class Alphaproteobacteria; order Rhizobiales; family Beijerinckiaceae; genus Terripilifer. The sequence continues at coordinate 337 of JAQGKN010000497.1, read as the reverse complement.
CGCGCCCGAAGCGACGCGCGGAATCCGATCGTCGCGATGCATGACGTCGCGCACGAAAGTCAGCTTGGCGCCGAGCTTGCCGCCCGGATGGAACACACGAAAATCCTGTGCGGTGAAGCCCTTGGTCTCGAGCAGCGCAATCGCCAGCGCGTCGGCGATAGCGAGCTGCATCGTCGTGGAGGTCGTGGGCGCCAGACCGTTCGGGCAGGCCTCCTCGCTCTTGGGCAGGCACAGGCACACGTCCGCCTCACGGCCGAGCGCGCCGTCGGCGTTGGAGGTGATGGCTATGAGCCCGATCCGGAACCGGCGCGAATAGGTGATGATGTCTGCAAGCTCT
>JAQGKN010000476.1 GCA_028290085.1 Hyphomicrobiales bacterium | reverse complement strand
GGCCGTGGGTCAGCGGACCCATCAGGCACTCGCCCGAAAGCTTCACGATCACGCGCTTCCAGGTGGATGGCTGATCGAAAACGGGCATGTCTCACTCCAAGTGGATCGGGCGCGGGAGAACGAATGTCCTCTCCGGCGGAAGATGTCTAGTCCGAGTCGTGCAACTGAGCCAGCAAATGGCAAACTGATGACAGGCTAAGCGAATCCCCCCACGCAAAAAGGGCGGCCATGAGGCCGCCCTTTGCAGATCCGAGTGACGTTGATCAGGCCTGACCGCCGGCTGCGGCGGCGACTTCTGCAGCGAAATCCGATTCCTGCTTCTCGATGCCTTCGCCGAGCGCATAGCGGGCGAAGCCCTTCAGGGTGACCGGCGCGCCGGCTGCCTTGGCAGCGTCGAGGACGATCTGAGCGACCGTCTTCGAGCCATCGTGGATGAAGGGCTGATCGAGCAGGCAGACTTCCTTGTAGTAGGACTTCAGGCCGGACTCGACGATCTTCTCGAGCACATGCGGGGGCTTGCCGGCATTCTTGTCGGCGAGCACGCCCTTCTCGCGGGCGACGACCGCCGGGTCGAGAGCGCTGGAGTCGAGAGCGAGCGGCGAGGCAGCTGCGACATGCATGGCGATCTTGCGGCCGAGATCGGCCAGAGCATCGGCATTGCCGGTCGATTCGAGAGCGACGATCACGCCGATCTTGCCGAGACCTTCTGTCACTGCGTTGTGCACGTAGGACGCGACCTTACCGGCCGAGACGTCCAGAACGGCGGCGCGGCGGAGGGTCATGTTCTCGCCGATCGTTGCGATGGCATTGGCGATGGCGTCGGCAACCGTGCCGCCAGCCGGATAGGCGGAAGCCTTGAGCTTCTCGGCATCGCTCTCACCGGTGGACATCGCAACCTGCGCGATGTTCTTGGCGAGCGCCTGGAAGTCGTCGTTGCGGGCCACGAAGTCGGTCTCGGAGTTCACCTCGACGACGACACCGCGCGTGGCGGAAACGGCCACTGCCACGAGGCCTTCGGCGGCGATACGGCCGGACTTCTTGGCAGCCTTCGAAAGGCCCTTCTTGCGCAGCCAATCGACCGCGGATTCAATGTTGCCTTCCGTCTCGTTGAGCGCGGACTTGCAATCCATCATGCCGGCGCCGGTCTTCTCACGAAGTTCCTTCACCATGGCGGCGCTGATAATAGCCATTGGGGTCTTCCTTCTCGGCAGGATCGCTGCGCGTGCGACGCGGCTTTGGCGATCTCAGTTATGTCTTTGATGCGAATTCACGACTTTACTGCGACACCGGCACTAGTAACGCCAACGGCGGGCTTGAGGCCCGCCGTCGCCGGTCTTCGCCGGAGCGACGAGTTTCAGGCGGCGATCAGGCCGCGAGCCTGCTCGACCCAGCCGTCACGGCTGATACGACCGCTGAGCTTGAGGTCTGCATCGACTTTCTCGACATCGGCCGGGGTCATGGCGGCCAGCTGCCAATAGTGGAAGATTCCGGCATCGTTCAGCTTCTTGACGAGTTGGGGACCAACGCCCTGCAGCTTGGCCAGATCGTCGGGAGCGCCGCGCGGAGCAGTGAGCAGCTCGAAAGGTGCACCTTCATAGTCGCCGAAACCTTCAGCAACCACCGGAGCGGTCTCTTCCGGGAGAACTTCGGCGGCCGGAGCCTCCATCTCACCCATATCCATGCCCTGCGAGCCCTGGCTGCGCGAGATGCCATCAATGGCGGCGCGGGCGATCAGGTCGCAGTAGAGCGCGATGGCGCGGCCGGCGTCGTCATTGCCGGGAACCGGGAAGGTGATACCGTCCGGATCGCAATTGGTATCGACGATGGCGGCCACCGGGATGCCGAGACGATTGGCTTCCTTGATCGCCAGCTGTTCCTTGTTGGTATCGATGACGAAGATCAGGTCAGGCACGCCGCCCATGTCCTTGATGCCGCCGAGAGCCTTCTCGAGCTTCTCGCGCTCACGCGAGAGCATCAGGCGCTCCTTCTTGGTCAGGCCGGAAGCGCCGCCGCCGAGCTGGTCGTCGAGCTTGCGCAGACGCTGGATGGAGCCCGAAATGGTTTTCCAGTTGGTCAGCATGCCGCCGAGCCAACGCGAGTTGATGTAATACTGGGCCGAACGACGGGCTGCGTCCGCGATCTGGTCGGCTGCCTGGCGCTTGGTGCCAACGAACAGCACACGGCCACCCTTGGAAACGGTGTCAGAAACCGCCTTCAGGGCCGTGTGCAGGAGCGGCACGCTCTGCGCGAGATCGATGATGTGGATGTTGTTGCGGGTGCCGAAAATGAAGGGAGCCATTTTCGGGTTCCAGCGATGCGACTGGTGGCCGAAGTGAGCGCCGGCTTCGAGGAGCGAACGCATGGAAAATTCGGGCAGTGCCATTGTCTTGTTCTCCGGTTTGACCTTGGCGGATAGTTGGGCCGGCAAGAGCCGGTCCACCGGAGCGAACCTTGAATCAGGAACGCCTAGAAATCCGCCTGTGGGATGGGCGCGCTTATAGGCGAGGATTCCCTCTTGCGCAAGGCTCTATTGCCGTTGCGACTTCAATACGCCTGGAAGCGACGGATCATCTCGAGCAGCAGGGTTGTGCGGTAAGGCTTGCTGATAAACAGGGAGCCGGGAACTTCGCGCGCAGGCTCGGTACTGTAACCGCTCGCATAGAGAACCTGCAGATCTGGCTTCAACGCGCGGGCCCATTCGGCCAGGCTCCAGCCGTCGAGCGAACCGGGCATTCGAATGTCGGTGAAGAGAACGGCGATTTGGTCGCCCCCACTTTCGTCCTGAAGGATGCGGATCGCCTCGTCGCCGGTTGCCGCCTCACGAACGGCAAAGCCCGCGTCGACAAGATCCATGCAGACGACTTCCCGGACAATCTCCTCGTCTTCGACAACGAGGATTGTAGGCGCTTTGGCTTCGGACATACTGATGGGGTCTCCGAAATCCGCGCTTTGGATCTTCCAACCCAAGCAGCGCCTATCTCATTCATACCACAGGCGATTTTCAGAACGATAATCAAAAAATGGGCATTGAACCCACATTAGGCCGATTTAAACCGCAGCACCAAGGAGCGGGCGATTCACTGCGTATCACAAACCATGAACGGTTTTCGATCACACGTGCTCGACGGAAACGATTCCGGGAATGGCCTTGATGGCGCCCGCGATCTGCGG
>JAQGKN010000472.1 GCA_028290085.1 Hyphomicrobiales bacterium | reverse complement strand
TCGTTATGAGCGACCAGTGACATACGTCATTGAAACAATTGTGACAGTTCGATTCCAAGTGTGACAGTCATGGAATAGAGTGTTGTCACTGCGTCGTTACATATCTCGCATTTGTATATTCCTACTCACGAACTTCTATGAGGGCTTACTGCTCTCATTGAGAGTTTCGCGAGAAGAAGACGTTAATCACTTAAATAGGGGCTACAAAATGCTGCCAGGTTCAAAAGCAATTCTGTTAACGGCTATGTCTGCCTCTCTGGGGCTGGCCACGGCTGCTCACGCGGATGACAAAGGCCCGAAAAGCAATCCCTACGTCGCTGGTGATATGCACAACCACAACACCTGCACGGACGGCTCGGTGTCTGCGGGATATGCGATCGATCGGTCGGTTGCTGCCGGAGTGGCAGCCAACGGCGACAAAAATTTCAACCTCGACTGGTTCACGCTGGGCAACCACGGCGGCTCGGGCAATCGCGACTGCCGCTTCAGCGACGCGAGCGCCAATCTCCCGGGCGACACCACGACGCTCTGGACGCAGACGCTCGGCCAGACAATCGATGGCATCAAGATCACGGCGCTCAAGGGAACGCAGCCCGCTCAGCCCGTCAACATGTGGCGCTGGCAGTCCATTCAGGAAATCGAGTGGCCGATCATCAAGAAGCGCATGAGCCAATATAACAAGGTCCTGATCGAAGGCCTCGAGTGGGTTATGCCGGGTCATGAACACGTCGACGTGGCTGTGCTCGGGGCGCAGGGAACCGGCGCCAACGCCGACGACATTGCGCAATTCGAATATCGCTTCGACCGCGGTGATACCGACGCGATCGGACAACTCGATGGCAACAGCAATCCGGTCTGGCCCGGCAAGGACAATGTGAACAACACCGGCGACGCCGGTCACCAGAAAGCCGTCGCCGGTGTGAAGTTCCTGCAGGCAAAGTACCCGCTGGAATCATACGTCGTGCCGACCCACACCGAACGCCAGGGACCTTACAAAGCAAATTCCAACGCCGGCTTTAACATCGAGCACTTCCGCGACTTCAACAACGCGGGCCCGACGGTGGCGTTCGGCATTGAGGCTCCCGGTCACATGGCGCAGAATACGACTAGCGGTGGAACTTATGGTAGCAGCGCAGTCGGCGGGGGCACCTATGGTCTGAGCGGCGTCTATACCGCGAAGGTCGGCGGCCTCTGGGACGGCATGCTCGGCGAAGGCCGCAACTTCTTCAACTTTGTCAGCTCAGATTGGCACAACCGCGGCGCCGGTGGCGCGCGTGATTCCTTCAGCACGGGCGACTTCATCCCGGGCGAATACACCAAGCTTTATGTCCCGAAAACCGATGACTTCCGTTCCCAGTCCGTTGTCGACGGAATGCGCTCGGGTAACACCTATTCGGTTAATGCCGACATCATCGGACCTGACTTCGTGTTCCGCGCCAAGACCGGCGGTGACACGTGGAAGGGAATGGGCGAAACGCTGGTCGTTAAGCCCGGCAATAAGGTGATGATCGAAATCGAGCTAACTGTTCCCGCGACGAACAACAGCCCCTATTCGTTCAACAACCCGTTGCTGAAGCAGGTCGGCATTAACCAGCCCCTGAATAAGCCGTCGCTCGATCATCTCGATCTGATCGCTGGCGACGTCACGGGCATCATCCAGCCAGGTACTCCGGGTTATGCTGTTCCGAACGCTGCAGGCACCGCCGGCGCCGACATCGTCTACAACCCGACCGCGACGATTGCGCAGCAGATCCTCTCGAAGGACATGAAGAGCAAGACGGAGAAGGACGGTTCTGTCCGGCTGACCTATACAGCGACCTTCATCGCCGGCTCGAAGCCCGGGTACATCCGCGCCCGCGGCACCAACATCCCCGTCGGGACGCCGAATGTCACCGACCGGTATGGCAACCCGCTGCTCGACAACAACAACGCTCTCGTTAGCTGCACGGATGCCGCATGTCCGTCGCATCTGCAGGTCGTGAACGGCGTCAAGCGCGTGTCGTATGACGTGCTCGCATACTCCAACGCATGGTTCTACGCGAACCCGATCTTCTTCCGTCCGGAAGGCTCGCCTGAGCTTGTTGTCGAGAAGAACGCGAAGCTTGCCGAGCAACTGGCAGGCCCCACAGGCCACAAGAAAGATTGAGGGTCGTTAACAGGTCGGGAGCGCTTCGTAACGCGCTCCCGATATGGATGGTCACAGCCATTGCGGTCAGTGGTGCAGCTCTGCTGCACCACTGATTTCGTCTTAATAGAGTCGTACACGTGTCGTACAAACCATATGTTCTTGGATCTCTTCTGATGGCGGCTTTGGTTCCTGCACCGACAAGCGTGTCCGACCACGAGCCGCCGATGCCATCGATGGTCGCTCAGGATCAGCCAGGGCTCGCGGACAGCAGCGATGACGAACCGACTTACGAGATGTGCGTCATCGCCGCGGAGCGTGCAAAAGCGCTGGCCGTAACACTGCCGCACGACGATATCTCGCGTTATTTCGCGGAACGTAATCTGCAACAGGCGATGACGGAGGCAGGAAACGGCGAGTTCGATGACTGTCTCGGATGGGCGCAACAGGCCGCTCTCGAAGTTGTGGAACATCGACACCAGCTGCAACCGGGCGAAAAACTCGACATACTGGGACCCGATCAGTAAGGGCTCTCACGATCAAAGCTCAAAGCCTCCTGCATGCGAACTCGACGTCGCATGAGATGAGGCGCCATGTTCAGGAGAAGTTTTCGAATGGATCAGATCGAACCCTTGTTTGCCATCCCGCTTCTTCGCTCGCCCGGCCTGCTCAATGCCGCTCAGATCGAAGCGGCGGTGGATTACATTCGCACGGCGCGAATGGAGACGAACCTGCGGTCCAGCGCGCTATTCCATACGGACATCGCGGATCCGAAGGATGATCCGCTGTTCCAGGAAATCAGCCGTGTCGTTGCGCCAAAATTGAAGGACTTCGGCATGCTCCTCTTCGGTGAGGAACGCCGCTGGTCAGTCAAGGAAATATGGACGAATGTGCTGGAGAAGGGCGGCAGCCAGGCACTGCATTCGCATGCGAACAGTTTCGCCTCAGGCATTCTCTATCTGACCCCATCACATTCCGCCTGCAAGACAGTCTTCGTTCGTCCTCCGGGCGGATATGATTTCTCGTTCCGCCATCATACGCGAACTGCCGCGATGGGGCCGTATAACGCTGGGAAATACGTGCTGCCCGAGGCGGAGCCCGGCGATCTCGTGCTTTTCCCGAGCTACCTCTACCACGAGGTTCCCATGAACCAGGGCGAGCAACGGATCACGATCGCCTTCAACGCGATTCCCGACAGCATTGATTGTTGGGGTTACAGGATTAACTTCAGCGGCTGACGCCGGGTTCATCGGGGCCCCCAGGCTTGAGGCGTTCGCGCGCCAACAAGGCGCGCGCCTCGGGCCGCGAAGGCGCTGCTGAAACAATTTTCTCGAGGAGCCGAACGCCGGCTTGGCGGTCGTCTTGCATCAGAGCGCTCGCCATGGCGATCAGCGGATCGTAAGCGGGATCGAATTCGTCGCTGATGCGAATAGAGTCGAAAAGGCCTGGAGCGGCCGCTGCGATGAGAGCTCGCCCGCGAGGCTGTCCTTGTAGCGCCGCGCCAGTTTCCAGAAATCGGTCGCGCGCCGCCCAATAGGCCGCAAGCCTTGATGCGTCATAACCCACTAGCGGCGGCAGTTCCGCCGCGTTCGGCTTCATCTTGCGGATAACCGCCATGAGCAGGCTCCATGGCGGCGCGTTCAAGGCCTCGACGTTCCGCATCGCATCGAAAATCACGAACGGATGATCGTCCGTGTTCAGTGGCCCGGCGCCAGCGAATGCATTCAGGGCTTGGGGGCCACCGACATATTGCCCGAGGACGTCGATCGGTGTGTGAAAGCCGAGCGACGATACGATGTGCTGTTTGCCGGGATCCGAGAGTGCGCGTTCAAGGCCGCTCAGATCGAGCCGATCGTCACGTGGCCCGATCAAAGCAAGCATCGGCGTGCCGACGCTGAAATGATTGAGCCATGCCGAGCCGCCCGGATAAACCTTCAGGAAGCTCCTGATGATCGCGCTCAGGGACGGGAGATCGAGCTGGTAGAGCGGGAGCCATTGGCAGAAGACTCCGCCAGCCGAAAGCCGCTCGCGCACGGCCGCAAAATGCTCGACCGTGTAGAGCGCGCCGCTTCCGTCGAGTGCGGGATGAAAGAGATCGGCGACGATCACGTCGTGTTTTTCCTGGTCCGCCAGAACATAACGACGCGCATCTGCGACGGTGATCGGCGCGAGCCGCGATGCATCCGCTCTGTCGATGAACCATGGCATGAGATCCACGACCTCTTGCGACAGTTCCACACCTTTTGCGGTCACGCCTGGCATTCGCGATCCGCCGACGAGAGTCGCCCCCGTTCCAAGTCCAAGAAACAATGCACGCTGTGGCGCAGGATGCAGGAGCAACGGCAGTACGCCCTGGCGGAAATCCGATCGCACTGAACTCGTGCCGCCCATGCGAAATCGGCCATTCACTTCCAGATAACGGACTCCTTCCGGATCATCTACAACGCTCGCCGTCACCATCGATCCTTCCCGCAGGGCGAGGAGCTGCCCGCCTGCCGGCACCAGGCTGAGAGGTGGGGCAGGATTCATCAGCAGAAAGAGACCTGCGATGAGAGGCGCCACGCTCCAGGAAAGCGACGACCGCCGCGTCGGCATAAGGAGTAGATATCCAAGCGCGACGGGTACGAGGGCCAGCCAGACACCAAGGACCGGGATCAGAACTTGGGTCGTCAGCAGGGGGGCAAACGCCGCACCGATGCCGTTGATCGCAACCGCTGACCCGATGGAGCCGGATTCGTTGCGGACCTGCTGCGCGAGGAATCCAAAGAGCGCGCCCATGGCGGCCGACGGAAGGAGAAAGAGCGCGAGCGCGAGAGCTATCTCGCCGGTGATGCCGAGGTCAGACGAAGCGCGTGCGATATGGGCGGCATGGGGCGCGATGAAGGCTGTCAGCAGGCACGTCGTAGCCGCGGCGCACAATAGCGGCCCTATGCTTGTCTTGGCTGCACTGTCGCCAAGACGTTGCCACGCGAGACTGCCACCCGCAGCCCCGAGCAGATAGGCGACGAGCAGGCCGGCGAACGTGTAGACAGTGTCCTGCATCACTTGCGAAGCCAGCCGGATGATTAGGACTTCGAACGCGATCCCCAGCAAGCCCGTGCAGAAGAGCGTGATCCGAAGGCGCGTGTTAGTGGAGCCGCTAGCGGCACGCTGCGCGCGCGCCTCTTTCGCTCCGCTGACCGGGAGCCGGATGGCCAGCGCGCTCAGCGCGCAACCGATGTTGACGGCAACGAGACAAAGCAATGTGGCCGACAGGCCGAAGGCTGGAAGAAGGAGAAACGTCGCAAAGAGCGTGCCCAGCACCGCGCCGGCCGTATTAATGCCGTAGACGCCGGAGGCCGCAGGCCCGCTCGCGGAATTCCCGATCATTCGCTCGAGCGCCGTCAGCGTCCCCCCCATGGCAGCCGTCGCCGGAAGCAGGATGACGGCCGGCAGGAGGAAGCATGCGCCCCACAATGCAAGAGGCGACGGGTCCGTCCCCAGGAGCGGCGAGACCGCAAGACCCGCGCGAGGCAGCAGCCAGATGCTCACGACGCCCCAGGTTGCAATGATCAGCTCGAGAATCGCATAGGCCTTGTGCGGCGATCGGGCCCGGCGGATTGGCCCGTCCAGCAGGAACGCGCCGAGGGCGAGACCGCAGAAGAAGCCGGCAAGCACGCCGAGCGCCGCCATCATCTCTGTGCCGAGAACGGAGCTCAGCGCGCGCGTCCAGACTATCTCATATCCGAGCCCAGCAAAGCCGGACATCAGCACCACTGGTGCAATCGACCATGCCCTACGCCCGCGGCCGAGTTCATTGCCGTGATTTACTCTGGCATCTGCTCGCATCGTCATCTCGCGCCTGTAACGTCGAAAGGTTCATAGCGAATCGGGTAGAATTGCAGCAGGCGACGGAATGCGCGATTCACGCGAGTGGCGTCGATATTGTTCGGGATCGTTACGGCGTTGATCCAGAAGTAATCATGCGCTGCGAATTGTCCGTTGGACCACACATCGATACACCGCGAGATGCAGGTAACATGAAACACACCGCGGGATATTTCGGCGGCCTTCACTCGATTGAGATCGATGCGGAAGAAGATGCGATATTCCTGGTCGGGATCGCCTACGACACGCAGGAGCTTGACGACGGAGATGTCGAGGAACGGCCGCTGGTACACGACGACCGGATTGTACATGGTCCACTCGCCGAGCTTGTCGTATCCGTGAGATTTGAAGTTTTCTAGGATTTTTGCGATGACGTAGCCAGCTGTTTCGTCCTCTCCCATGATTACTGCTTGGGGGCCCGGACGCGGCCGCGGAGTCACGCCTTCGCGCGGCTCGGCGGCCCCAGCGCAAGTACCTGCAAGGCAGGATGCTATCAATGTTGATCCCAAAGCGTACGCGTTCAAGCGCATATTTCAATTCTCCCCGAACGGCCATGTTGTCATAGTCGCGTCATGCGAGGCTCCGGATCACTGCCGGAACGGTTTCCCGTACAGCATCTTGGAGCGCATCTGCTCCGCCACCGCCTGAGCGTCGAGTGCGTCAGCGATGATCTGCGGCCGGATGAAGATGACGAGCTCGGTCCGGTTCAACGCTGTCTTGTTCTGCGCGAAGAGATCGCCGATGAACGAGAGACTCGACAGGATCGGAATACCGCTCTTGCCGCCGGTTTGCGCGCTGCTGATCAAGCCTCCGAGGACGACCGTCTGGCCGGAGGTCACGCTGACAGAGCTTCGAATCTGCCGCTGAGAAATTGTTGGCGTCAGGGAGTCCTGGCCGACGCCACTCACCACGTTGCTGATTTCCTGCTCGATCTCCAGGGTGACGTTGCCCATCGCGGTCACCCGCGGAAGCACGCGCAGGATGATGCCGGTGTTGCGATAGTCGATGTTGTTGGCGACAGGGATCGCGGACCCGTTGATACCCGTACTGGTCGTGCCCACGAGGGTGGCCTGAGTGGTGGCGACGGGAACCTGATCGCCGACCTGAATCATCCCAACCTTGTTGTCCAGCACGACGATGGACGGGTTCGAGAGCACCTTGACGTTGGTGCGTGTGCTAAGCGCGCTGAGCACGACGCGCGGAGACGAATTGGAACCGAGAACGAGGTTCGCTCCCGGCAGGGCACGCGCCAGAACGGCTGTCGTCACCTGTGACGTGAGATTTGCCGATACATTGCCGCGGTTGTTCTCGAGGAAATACTGAACGCCATATTCGAGCCCGTTCTGGAGGCTGACTTCGGCGATTGTCGCCTCGATCGAAACCTGCACCGCTGGGCGGTCGAGTTGCCGCAATGCGCTTTCGATCATCTGGTATGTTTCGCGGTCTGCGAAGATCAGCAGCGAATTGGTCGCGGTGTCTGCCGTGATGCGCACGCGGCCCTCGGTTGCCCCCGAGCCGCTGGACGAAGCGGGCGTCGAGGATGTGGAGTTCGGGTCGCTCGCCAATGCCGCGTCGCTCTGATTGGCCGAGCCGGCATGGCCCTGAAGGGCGCCGAAGGGCGAGGATGTCTGGGATCCAGATTGCCCGAAATTCGCGAAGCTCTGCGAGCGACCGGTTTGCGCGCCGTTCTGCGACGCGGGCGTTGCGGCGGAGGTCAAAGTGAGGTGTCCTGCG
>JAQGKN010000462.1 GCA_028290085.1 Hyphomicrobiales bacterium | reverse complement strand
GGCGGGCGGGTCGGGGACGCGACTTCACCCACTCACGCTCGCGGTGTCGAAGCAGCTCCTGCCTGTCTACGATAAGCCTATGATTTATTACCCGCTTGCGACGCTGATGCTGGCAGGAATTCGCGAGATCCTCGTCATTACCACGCCTGAGGATCAGGGCGCCTTCCAGCGCTTGCTGAAGGATGGCAGCCAATGGGGTCTCGAGATCTCCTTCGCCGTCCAGCCGGAGCCCAATGGCCTCGCGCAGGCTTTCATCATAGGTGAGGAGTTCCTACAGGGTCATCCGAGCTGCCTCGTGCTCGGCGACAATCTGATCTATGGCCACGGATTGACCGATTCTCTGGCGCGCGCATCGGCGCAAGACGCCGGGGCCACCGTCTTTGCTTACCGCGTTGAAGATCCGGAACGTTACGGTGTCGTCGAGTTCGATGCACGCGGCGTGGCAACTTCCATCGAGGAAAAGCCCGAGGACCCCAAGTCATCCTGGGCCGTCATCGGCCTCTATTTCTACGATGGACGTGCATCCGAGTTCGCACGCGCCCTCAAGCCCTCGCGGCGAAACGAATATGAGATCACGGATCTCAACAATGTGTATCTCGAGCGGGGTGACCTGCACGTCGAGAAGCTCGGTCGCGGCTTCGCATGGTTCGACACCGGTACGCACGACGCGCTGCTCGAGGCCGGGGCCTTCGTCCGAACGCTGCAATCTCGCCAGGGGCAGATCATTTCTTCACCTGAGGAAATCGCTTATGCACGCGGCTGGATTTCGCTCGAAGATCTCGTGCGTCACGGTAAGGCACTCGAGAAGACCAGCTACGGCAAGGCTCTTCTGCAGTCCGCCTCCGACAACGGGTAAGTACTAAAAGCGCGTCGCGCGGGGCGTTCCGGGTCGGAGTCCGGTCGTGCAATTCAACTCTGTTGCTTACATCTTCGGCTTTCTACCCTTCGTCGTGGCGGGCTGGGCATTACTGCGACGGACGCGATATGCGAACCCGTTCATCGCCTGCGTCAGCCTGTATTTTTATGGATCATCGCGGGTCTGGTATCTCGCGCCGCTGTTTTTCACGGCACTGCTCGATTATTATATCGGGCAGAAGGTCTATGAATCGAAGGATCCGTTGCGTCGACGAAACCTGACAGCGTTCAGCGTCGTCGCGAACCTTGGACTGCTCTCCTACTTCAAATATGGGCACTGGCTGACGGCGAAATTTGCCCCTGCTCTCGCAGGCGTTGGACTGGCCTTGCCTGTCATCAGCGTGGGCCTACCGCCGGCAATCTCGTTCTACACGTTTCAATCCATGAGCTACACGATCGACATCTACCGGCGCGAGTTCAAACCCTATCGCTCGGTTATCGACTATCTGTCTTTCGTGACCTTTTTCCCGCACCTCGTCGCCGGGCCAATCATGCGTGCGCGCGACCTGCTGCCGCAACTGGCGCGCGGCAGATCCTTGCCGAGTGCGGAGCAGGTCTCGATGGCGCTGTTCATGATTCTCTTTGGGCTCTTCCAGAAAATCGTCGTGGCGGACAATATGGCGGCTGTCGTCGATGAGATTTCGGCAGATCTCTCGAAGCCCGGCATCCCTGTCGCGCCAGGACTCGGACTCATTTTCGCCTATGCCTTCGCGATCCAGATCTATTGCGATTTCGCTGCTTACTCCACGATCGCCCGTTGGTCCGCGAAGCTGCTCAATGTAGAGTTGATGCGCAATTTTGCGACGCCGTATTTTTCGACTGGCCCGTCTGAATTCTGGCAGCGCTGGCACATCTCGTTATCAACCTGGCTGCGTGATTATCTCTACATCCCGCTTGGGGGAAATCGCGGCAGTACCGCCCGGAGCTATCGCAACCTCATGCTCACCATGGTGATCGGCGGCTTGTGGCACGGGGCTGGTATCCTGTTCATCGTCTGGGGCTTCTGGCACGGTTGTCTTCTCGTCGCCTACCGGCTGGTGCCCATCGATCGCGCTCTTGCGCGCTTCGGGGCCCTCGAAAAAGTCATCGCTGCCGCACTGTTTTTCCAGCTCGTCTGCGTTGGCTGGATCTTCTTCCGTGCAGCACCGGCGCAGATACCTGCGATCTTCCACTCGATTGCGGCCGTTCCGCCGGTGCTGCTTGCACCTGCGGAAAACAAGCAGTTTCTCGGCTATGTCTGGCTGATGAGCCTGATGTGGGCGCCCATGCTCGTCTTCGATTATTTTGGGTGGCGGCGGGGTGGTGAATTCCCCGATGTCTTTCCGTCGTTCAACACGGCCCTGAAGGTGCTGGTGTCTCTGTTGCTCATCTACGCAATCGTCTTTTTCGGCCGGAGGCAGGCGAGTGAGTTTATCTATTTTGCGTTCTGAGCGCTGGCGCAAACTCAGTTGGGTAGCTTATTGCCTCGCGGCAGTTGCGCTGATCGAGATCGCGATCGCGGTCACCCATCCAACGCAGGAGGACGCGCGGCGCAATTTTCTGGAATATCGTTACGGCCACCAGGAGGTGCCCGACCGATTGCTCATCGCCGAGAAGCTTCGGCTGTTCAAGGACGACGCGCCCAACATCCTGCAGGTTGGCGACAGCTCCGGATTTCACGGCATCGTTCCGCCGGTTGTGGAGGCGATCATTCCGAGGGCGCGTTATCTGAACGCCAATGTTTTTGCGACGCAGGGCTACGGCGGCTTTTATGAGGTCGCCAAATATTTTCTCGAGCGCAACAACTCGGTTCGCGTCCTCGTTCTCTTTGCGACGCCGGCCGGCGACCAGCCGCGTGATGCCACTGTCAGCGAAAAGCAGCTGATCGGCGATGACATTCAGCGCGAGTTCAACAGCCCAGTTCATCGCCTTTTGCAATTGCCGTCACTCGGCTTGCGGCCGACCGTGACGGATTACGCCTATTATGGCACCACCGATGCGCCGGAGGTGCTGGCGTTGCGCGAGGCCGAGCGCTATCCAGAAGCGCGTCTCCTGATGCCCCAAAGCGGTGGCTGGGATCGGGAGCATGATAGCCCCGGCGACGTCGCCGAAAACGTTCTTGATTGGGACCGGCGTGTCTTCCGAAACTCGGTGCCTGCCAACAAGGAAGATGCTGTCCGCGAGGCCGGCGCGGAATTCGGCGTGAGCCCACGCGTATACGATTGGAGACATCGGCGCTGGACGACCATGGCCGACCAGACATATGACCGATTTCGTCTGCTCGCGGAGGAACACGGCGCGAAACTGGTCATCGCAGCAGCCCCGGTGGCAGATGTGTTCAACACAGGCGAGGTCGGCGAAAGGCTCGCCGCTTTCGAGACGCATCTCGAGGCCTATGCGCAGGCGCATCCGGGCGTTGGCATCGTGCCGCTGACATTCCTGCCCACCGACCGGTTCTCCTCCACCGTGCATGTCTCAGCACCCTATGCGAGCGCGTACACACGCCAATTCTCTGAAGCGCTTCGCGACGCCATTGGTCCCGAGGGAATAGCGTCCCTCCCGACCTCCGGAGGCCCGCCACGCCCGACTGCTTCAGTCATCGACATTGGCGAAGGGCTTCCCGGATATGGATTTGGGCCACCCACGAAGATTGACGGGGAGACTTACCGCGCGATCCGCGAGGGCCGGTCGGAGGCGCTGCTGTTTACCCGAGTGGCACGTGAAGCCACCCGAATCTCCATAGACTTCGGGCCGGACACGCCGTCGGATTTGCTCTCGCGAGCGAGTGTGGCTGTATTTGGAGAAAAAGCGGTCCGCGTGGGCGATAGTCTCGCGAATGGAAGCCGGCGTATCACATGGGCGCTGCCTGTGAGCGCGAAGCGCTATCAAGGCTGGCTTGAACTGCTTCTATCTACGCGTGGCCTTGCCGTATGGCCCGGAGATCAACTGACGACGGGCGCCAACGGTCCCAGGTTGAAGATATCACGCGTCGAATTCCACTAGCCCTTCGGGACGATCAGCCCGCGGTGGCTATGTGACTCTCGGTGCTACGCAGTGAGTCCGACAGTTCGGCCGGATGTGGCGCGGGGGACCGACTGGCAGCTCTCTCACCGAAAACACAGATGACGATCGACCGCGCTATCATCTGCGCGAGGCCATGAATGCGGCGCACATTTTCGACATGCCAAAATTTTGCGCTGCTGTTGAACACACCAGCCAACATGGGGCCGCACACGAACACGTTGGGCGAGGTCTGAAACGTCGCATCCACGTCGAACCCGCGTCCCGTGTGATTGGGCACCGCAAGCTTGTGCCGCACGAGATTGGCGATGAGCGGCGATGACGAGTTTGCAGATAGGACCTCGAAACCTGCGCAGTTGATGACGGCGGCAAAGTCCAGCGAATGAACCAGATCGTCGCTCCGTTCGTCTGTTTCGTAGATGAGACGCGCTTTGCCGGGCAACGCGCCCGCATCGATCGATTTAAAGCGGCCCCGCAGAAGTTCGAGCTTCCCGTTGGCCACAAGATCTTCAGCCGCCTCCGTATATTCAACGCCTGCGCGACGCACGAGACGTGTGAAGCGCATGCCGTACACGCGGTGAAACTCTTCCTGACCTGCTGCGTCGAGCTTGGCGTTCAGTTCGACAACGAGGTCGCTGAGGTGGTGGAAAGTGTCACCGACGACGTGCGTGGAGGCAGCGATAGCGGCGACATCCAGCTCAGCGGCGACAACGATATCCTTTGCTGTGAAGTTGTCGGCACGCCGCAGCGCTTCCACACGCGGGAAGCTGTGTTGACGAAAACGCTCGCGAGTCATCATGCGTGGCAGTGAGCCGCCGGTAGAGAGCACGACAATATTGTCGAGCGTTTCCCGCAGATCGTGATTTCGCGAGATCATGTACAGCGCTTCGAGCGCCGTCGCATTCGATCCTACAATCAACAGATTTCGGCCCGAATCTCTGGGTATCGATTGCATATGCGATCGCAGCGCGGAGAGGTTCTCTGGAAGCGATGGAGAGTACGCGTCGTTGACGTAAAAGGATGAAGCCTGGGCCGCGCCTGCAAGTGGCTTGAATGGAGGACTCCCGATTGCGAGCAAAACTGTGCGCGCTTCGATGCTCGAAAAAACGCCGTCTTGCAAAAGGCTGACGTTGTAATGCCCGGCGCTCAGTTCAACGTCGATGGCTTCGCCATGAACCAGCGTGACCTTGGCCAACCCGTCCTGTTCTGCCTGGGCAATTGTACGCGCCAATTTCGCTTCAGCGAAATCCCCAAACAAGATGCGGGGAACGTAGATTTCGGTCCACTCCCCGGCCGACATGGCGGCGTCGTTTTCGTTCAGCCAGTGCGCGGCGGCATCACCGCCAGAGCTGCGGAGTTCGGCCGTCCAGCGCTGTCTTTCGGCAATCAGCCAAGCTATGAATTCCGCGCGTTCCTCGTCGGGAACAAATTCGCTGAGAGCCGTAATGATGAGCGAGTTCGGCGACGATCGACGCCCATAGGGCAGGCCTCGCCAGAACTGTGCGTCCTTCTCGATGACAGCAATCGAAACTGTGCCTTCGCCCGCTTCCAGCGTCGATAAGAACGCCGACAGGGTCAGTGTGCACGCGATGCCACCACCAAGGATAACCAGATCGAAATCAAAGGTACTGCCCGTCATCGTCGTCTGCCCAGCTCAGGTTTCGCCGTGCGACTGGGCACCGAGCTCAGGGACACACGGGACTAAAACATAGCCGCCATTATAAAATCTCGCCAGCGCATTGGCGAGGTAACCTTGATACAAGTGCAATTTTGACCACGCTGTATATTAGAAAAACTACAATTGATGATCTGGGTTCTAGGTACCAACCCGTACATTCATCGGGCGTCGCTACCCGGATCGCCGGTAACCTGCTTGCATGATCTTAATCTTGAGTATTGATGCTCGAAAGCGCTCGCACGAATTCGTGATGGTTGTAACAACGAAGGGCCTTCGGCGAAGTCATCATTGACCGTCCATGACGGTTTGAACTTCGCTCCAAACAGGAAGGTCAACCAATGACCAAGATACTCCACATCCTCGCCCTGCCGTTGCTCGCTCTTTCCCTGTCGCATGGCGTGGCCCAGGCCCAGGATGCCATGAAGGCGGGCGACGCCATGAAACCGGCAACGACGAAGGCCGACACAATGAAGCCGGCGCCTGCGAAAGGCGACGCTATGAAGACGGACACGATGAAAACTCAGAAGGACGGCGCCATGTCATCTGATGCAATGTCGTCCGATGCCATGAAGAAGCACTGACATCGTCTCGCTGGTGCCTGCTTTCGCCCGTTGCGACAGCAGGCGCTGGCTTCAGAAGGAGGTAGCCGATGAACGCCCCCGAGACACTCGCCGTCCCGCAAAAGGCGGTGCTCGTAAAACGGCATTCGATCGCCGTGCGGCTGACCCATTGGATAAATGTGCTTTGTCTGACGTTATTGCTGCTGAGTGGCCTGCAGATCTTCAATGCGCATCCGCAACTCTATTGGGGCCAGTATGGTGCAGATAACGATCCATCGTTTATCGACATCTCCGCGGTCGAGAGCGGCGACACAATCCGCGGCGTTACGCGCATCGGTACACTTCAGCTTCCCACGACCGGTGTGCTGGGTGCTTCAAAGGATGCAGATGGTGAACTCACGGCACGCGGCTTCCCATCCTGGCTAACCTTGCCAAGCTATCAGGATCTCGCAACCGGGCGGCGGTGGCACTTCTTCTTTGCCTGGCTCTTCGTTCTGAATGGCCTCGCCTATCTTCTCTATGGCTTCGCTGCCGGCCATTTCCGCAGGGATCTCCTTCCTTCGCGCGATCAGATTCGTCCGTCACATCTGCTGCAGGAAGTTCGTGACCACGCGCGATTGCGCTTTCCTAGAGGTGACGAGGCACGACGCTACAATGCGCTGCAGAAGATCACGTATCTTGTTGTGATCTTCGTGCTGCTGCCGGGCATGGTCGCAACCGGGCTCACGATGTCGCCGGGCTTTGATGCAATTGCCCCCTGGCTTCTCGATCTGTTCGGCGGCCGCCAGTCGGCGCGCACGATCCACTTTCTCACGGCCTCCGCGCTCGTGCTTTTTGTCGTCGTTCACGTGACGATGGTGATCGCCTCCGGGCCCTGGAACAACATGCGATCGATGATCTCGGGACGTTACGCCATTCGGACGAAGGAGCCGCGCTCATGACGATGATCCTCCCCCGCAGGCGCTTCCTTACAGGCCTTGCTGCGAGTGCGGCAACCGTATCCCTTGGCGGATGCGATCAGGTTGTCCAGAACGACAGCGTTCGGCGCGTGCTGCGCACAGCAGAGCGGCTCACCATGACCACGCAACGCGCGCTGTTGTCACAGGATGCGTTAGCGCGTGAATTCTCGGAGGCCGATATCTCGCCGGTGTTCCGGGCCAACGGAACTTCGATGCCAACAGGTGAGGCCTATGCCGAACTCGTCGACACGCAGTTTCGGAACTGGCGGCTCGTCATCGACGGCCTCGTCGCCAAACCACTGAGCTTGTCACTTGCGGACCTGAAGGCGCTCCCTGCGCGCACGCAGATCACGCGGCACGATTGCGTCGAAGGATGGAGCGCTATCGGAAAATGGGCGGGTGTCCCGCTCGGCCTTCTTCTGCAAAGCGCTGGCCTCGCGCCGAATGCGCGCTATGCGCTGTTCCATTGCGCGGACGAGATGGAGAAGACCTCCGATGGCTCGGGGCAGTATTACGAAAGCATCGATCTTATCGATGCCCTGCATCCCCAAACGATTCTCGCCTACCGCCTCAACGGACAGGATCTTCCCGTCGCCAATGGCGCGCCGCTGCGCCTGCGTGTCGAACGGCAGCTTGGATACAAGCAGGCGAAATACATCACGCGAATCGAAGTCATCGACAGTTTCGCTACCCGGGCACGCGGCAAGGGCGGCTATTGGGAGGATCGGGGTTATGAGTGGTATGCCGGGATTTGAACGCTGGTTTCAGGTCCAAATGAGTTGAAGCGAATCTTTGCTGCCGCGAGCAGATCGAGCACGGATACTGCCAGATCCATGCTACGGTCCCATGGAAATCATTGGTGCGCTTTGTCGATGGCGCCAGAGCACAGGTTATCCCATGTCATCCTTTTCCTGGTTGAGCCGCGCGACGCCCGGTCCGGCCGCAGGCGGTCTGCATTTTTCCAATCCGAGTCGCACCTACAACGTGACGAAGCGCTGCGTGAGTTTCTGGGCGTATTCTGCGACCTTTGAAGTTGCTTTCGACCTTGCCGAAGACGCGCTTGATCGCATGAGTCCGAACATGACGCATGACGACGACACTGTGCTGCGGGTCTTCGATTTGAACCGCGCGCGTATCGAGAAAGCTGCCGACGTCGCTCATTCGCGCGATCGGAAGAATTATCATTGGCTGGCCGCCTCGGAATTCTAGTTGCAGCGCGCATAGGGTGAGTTGAATTCAAATACAGTTCGTTCCCGCTAGGGAACCGCGGACATGCGGCCGAGTTGTGTGCTCACGATCCACGAGTACCAGGAGAATTGCATGTCCGTTCGTTTCACCGCCATCGCCATAGCCCTTGTCGGCTTCGCTGCGCTCGCCGCTCCCGCCTCCGCTGCCGTTTCGCATAGCTCCGATGGCGCGATCGTCGTGGCCCAGCGTGACGAAATGCGTGGAGGCGATCGCGACCGCATGGGCGGTGATCACGACAGGATGCGTGGCGAGCGCCACATGGACCGCCGCGTCATCGTGCGGCATGGCCTGGAGCATTGCCGCGTCACCATCGTTCGTGAGCGCACGCGTCACGGCATGGTCGAGCGCCGTATTCGTCGCTGCCGCTAAAACATCCGAGGGCCCGGACAGCCGGGCCCTCAAGAATTCGCGGTGCGATGGCGGCGTCAGTAGGTGCTTGCCAGATAAGCGCTGATTGTGGCCGCGTCCGCATCGGTGATGGGTGCGTGATATACCTTGATCATCTTTTGAACTTCCGCATCCCAGAATGCCTTGCCACGCTTTGGCGGTTGGGAATTCACATAATCGATGGAGTGGCAGGCGGCGCAATTGTTTTGCGCGGCGTCTACGCCGGGGCCGGGTTTGAATGTCGCCTTGTCTTCCGGCAATCGGTAAGTGAGGGGCTTCGCACTTGCGCACGCAGCGCTCATCAACGAGAGCAGGCAGAGGATCGTTGCTAATCTCATCATGCCGCTCTCCTTACGCTGCTGTGACACGCGTCGTTTCGACAACATTGCGCATGTAGCCTGCCGGATTCCACAGCGGTTCCGAGGGCTGCGATTCTCCGATGCGGTTGATTGCGCGCACCAGAATTGCGTGCTGGCCCGCAGGCAATTTCACCGCGGTCTTCCATTCCCGGAATGAATATTTGCCGAGATTTTCGCCCAGCTCCGCAGAGTGCCAGCTTGCGCCGCCATCGACGGAGACAGCGACATCGGTGATGCCGTAGCCGCCATCAAAGGCGATGCCTCGCAGCGGCAGTTCGGCGCCGGCTTTCACACGCGCGCCATCTGCAACGTTCGTCAGGAAAGACCGCACGTTGTACCGGCCAATCGGCACTGTTGTCGATGCGGGCTTACCCGGCTCCGTGCAAGCGCAAGCATTGGCTGGAATGCGATAGGCCGTCGTCATCCAGAAGCTATCGAGCGGCTTGTCGAGTACGGTGATTTCGTTGAGGTGCTTCACCCAATACGTTCCGTAATACCCGGGCACGATGAGCCTTACCGGAAAGCCGTTGAGCCAAGGCAGATCGTCGCCATTCATCTCATAGGCAATCATCACTTCGCCATCGCGCGCGTGATCGATTTCAAGCGCCTTCATGAAGTCGGGAGTCTGGGGAACGACGGGTCCGTCGAGACCATTGAAAGCAACCTGTACAGCGCTCGACTGCACGCCCGCCTTGTCGAGGATCGCTTTGAGGGGAATGCCTTTCCAGCGTGCGTTGCCCATGGCGCCATTGGCCAACTGCCCGCCTGCAAGACGTGGTTCAAACAGACCACGACTGTTGCCGGAGCATTGATTGACGGCAACAATTTCAATCGCGTCATAAGCCGTTTTTAGGTCCTGCAGCGACAAGGACAGGGGCGTGTTCACACGTCCCTTGACGTCGATCCGATAAGTGTCGGGATCAATCGACAGCGGAATGTCGGCGAGATGATAGCGCACGAAGAAAGCATCGTTTGACGTGATGATCCCTTCGTTGAACACAGCAAATGGCGTTTCCAGCTGCGGTGGCCGCGCAGTCAGTTCGATCAGCGGCCGCTTGCCCGGATATGTCACCAGCGAGCGCTCGCCGTTTGCGAAGGGCAATGTCACTGTGTCGGCCGCGAGAGCTGCGAGTGATGATCGCCCTATCAACCCAGCACCCAATCCCGCGGCTCCCGCGTTGCGGGCAGATCTGAGAACCTGTCGCCTGTCGAGCATCTGCTTTCCTCCATTGAGGCCGCCTGTTCCAGCGGTGCCTGAGGATGCTAGATCAAGCGAAAGTCGGCTGCCAGTGCCATGCGCAATGCAAGCTGGCTTGAACTCGGCATCGATTGATCGAGATCATGGCTGGCAAGCGGCTTCCCGCGTCTCTGAGGTGCAGGAGATTGCCATGGATGATTAATCGAGAGATCGTCGCATCCATAGCAAAGGTCACGGCCAGGTATCTCGCCCGCGCATGATACGCCGTTTGCTGATGCACCCGGCAGCTACGTTCTGCAGGGCTGAAGAGCTCAGGCGGTGCCGACGCGGCGGCCGTGCTCATCGACAACGCGCTCACCGTCTTCCTTGAAGAACTCGCCACGCTGTACCGGGAGCAAATCGAGCACGAGCTCCGAGGGCCGGCACAGCCGGACACCTTGCGGCGTTGCTACGAAAGGCCGGTTCATCAGGATGGGATGTGCCTTGATTGCATCGAGCAATGCATCGTCAGTCAGCGACCGGTCTTCGAGCTTCAGCTCGTGGAAGGGCGTGCCCTTTTCGCGCAGGATGTCGCGCACGGTAAGGCCCGCGCGCGCGATGAGATCCTGCAACATACGTCGTGTCGGCGGGCACTTCAGATATTCGATGATGTGGGGCTCTACACCTGTATTGCGAATAAGGCCAAGCACATTGCGCGAGGTCTCGCAGGCGGGATTGTGATAGATGACGACATCCATTTTCATGCGGCGCCTCCACGACTTCGGAATGTTCCTTCGCCGCGCCGGATCATGTCCCGATACGTGGTGCTCATCGTGTCGCTGTCCAGCGAATCGGCGAGGTGGCTATCAAAGCCTAATTTCCCTTGCACGTGAAGCGCGGGCTCGTCCTGACGCTACGGCGTGATCACGTCGGCGTGTTACGCCAGATAGAATCTCATCGGGGAAATGTTCGATCAACGTGTATCAGAGCGCCAGCCTCGGAAGCCCACCGCTGACAGGTGTTCAGACGGTCTCTGTTCCGCCCGGTGGAGCAACGGTCGTCGATCTCGAGGTTGATCGCGCGGGAAAATACACACTCATCGATCACGCCTTGTCGCCGCCGAGCGTGGCCTTGCGGGCTTCCTAATTGTCGAGGGCCCGGAAGAGGATTCTCTCATGCATTCAGGGGGGCGAAGCCCTGAATGCATCTAATCGTAGTAACGAAAACGCCGGTTGGGTGATTACCCAACCGGCGATTTAAATTAGAAAACAATCCGATTCAAACGTCGAGGTTGGCGACGTTCAGCGCGTTTTCCTGGATGAATTCGCGACGCGGTTCGACGACATCGCCCATCAGCTTGACGAAGATATCGTCGGCTTCCGCAGTTTCCTTGATGCGCACCTGCAACAGGGAACGCGCTTCGCGATCCAGCGTCGTCTCCCAGAGCTGCTCGGGGTTCATCTCGCCGAGACCCTTGTAGCGCTGCATCTGGCTGATGCCCTTCTGGCCCGCTGCCATGATGGCTTCCACCAGCGCACCGGGGCCTGCGGCCTGCAGCTGATCTGCACGGCGCACGAAAGTTGCCGGCTGCGCGAAGACGTCGTGCAGGGAGGCGCCGTGCTCGTCGAGACGTCGTGCCTCGGCGGATGCGAGAAGGCCCGCGTCGAGAATCGACGCCTGACGCACGCCGCGCACTTCACGGCTGAAGATGTAGCCGCCGTTTTCAACCACGGCGACCCAGCCGCGCTCCGTCTCGTCCGACAATGCGTCGAGCCGCTGCGCAATTTCGTTGGCGAGGCGCGTCGTCTCTTCGTCCGACATCAGGCCAATGGGCTTCAATGCACCTGCAATGGCCGCCTGCTCGACAGCCACGCGGTCGTAGCGCGAATGCAATTGCGCGAGGACCTGACGCACGATGCGTGCTTCCTCGACAATCGTGCGCAGATCCTGCGCGCCGCGTTCCTGACCATCGGCCAGTCGCAGAATGGCGCCGTCGAGACCGTTCGACAGGAGGTAGTCTTCGCGTGCGCGCTCGTCTTTCAGGTACTGCTCGGACTGCCCGCGCTTCACCTTATAGAGCGGGGGCTGCGCGATGTAGATGTGGCCGCGCTCGATCAGCTCCGGCATCTGACGGAAGAAGAACGTCAGCAGCAGGGTTCGAATGTGCGAACCGTCGACGTCTGCGTCCGTCATGATGATGATCTTGTGGTAGCGCAGCTTGTCGGGATTGAAATCGTCGCGTCCGATGCCGGTACCCAGCGCCGTGATGAGCGTCCCGATTTCCTGGCTCGACAGCATCTTGTCGAAGCGCGCACGCTCGACGTTGAGGATCTTGCCGCGCAGTGGCAGCACGGCCTGATATTCACGGTTACGACCCTGCTTGGCGGAGCCGCCTGCGGAGTCACCCTCGACGAGAAACAGCTCTGCCTTCGAGGGATCTCGCTCCTGACAGTCGGCGAGCTTGCCGGGAAGGTTCGCCACATCGAGCGCGCCCTTGCGGCGTGTCAGCTCACGCGCCTTGCGCGCGGCTTCACGTGCCAGTGCTGCTTCCACGACCTTGGTAACAACGATCTTGGCGTCCTGCGGATGCTCCTCGAACCATTGTTCGAGCATCTCGTTGACGAGGCTCTCGACGACCGGGCGCACTTCGGAGGAGACGAGCTTGTCCTTCGTCTGCGACGAGAATTTCGGGTCTGGTACTTTCACCGAGAGAACGCAGGTCAGGCCCTCGCGCGTGTCGTCGCCGGTAACGTCGGCCTTTTCCTTGCGCGCAACGCCGGAGCGTTCCGCATAGCCCGTCACCTGACGCGTCAGCGCGCCGCGAAGGCCCGCCAGATGCGTGCCGCCGTCGCGCTGCGGGATGTTGTTTGTGAAGGGCAGCATGGTCTCGTGATAGCTGTCGTTCCACCACAACGCGACTTCAACGGTGATGCGATCGCGCTCGCCGCGCATCATGATCGGCGTCGTGATCAGCGGCTGCTTGGCGCGGTCGAGATAGCGCACGAAAGCCTCGAGACCGCCTTCGTAATAAAGATCTTCCTGCTTCACTTCAGCGTGGCGAGCATCCGTCAGGATGATGTGAACGCCTGAGTTCAGGAACGCGAGTTCGCGCAAGCGATGCTCGATCGTCGCATAATCGAATTCGATCATGGTGAAGGTTTCGGGCGAAGGCAGGAAGGTCACTTCCGTGCCGCGCTTGGGCTCTCCGTCTTCAACCGAAGCGGGCCCGACGACGCGCAAGGGCGCGACTGCGTCGCCGTGCGCGAATTCGATCTCGTGCTCCTTGGCGTCGCGCCAGATGCGCAGGCGCAACATGGTCGAGAGCGCGTTGACAACGGAGACGCCGACGCCGTGCAAGCCACCGGAGACCTTGTATGAGTTCTGGTCGAATTTTCCGCCCGCATGAAGCTGGGTCATGATGACTTCGGCCGCAGACACGCCTTCTTCCGAATGGATGTCGGTGGGAATGCCGCGACCGTTGTCGGTCACCGTCACGGAGCCGTCGGCATTGAGTGTCACAGTCACGAGCGTGGCGTAGCCGCCGAGCGCCTCGTCAATCGCGTTATCCACGACCTCATAGACCATGTGATGAAGGCCAGAGCCGTCATCGGTATCGCCAATATACATGCCCGGACGCTTGCGCACCGCGTCGAGACCACGCAAAACCTTGATGGATTCGGCGCCATAGGCAGCAGATGCCTCGGTGGGAGTCTGCGGCAGGGAAGCGGGTTCGGCCATGAAGCGGGACACTCTCGAATTTTGGGGGATCCAGGCCGCTCGGGGACGCTGGCTCGCAGGGTCGATTCGTAACCCGCAATCTAGCCGAGAACGCGGCTAAAAGGCACTGAAAACGACCGGAAACGGCTGCTTTTCAGCCTGTTTCGCTGACGTCAGCCGGCAGCGTCCAGGACTTCCAGGAAAGCGTCACCGTAGCGGTCGAGTTTTGAAGCGCCGATACCGTGGATTCCGGCCATTTCCTGCAGGGTTGATGGACGCTTACGGGCAATTTCCAGCAAAGTGCGGTCGGCGAAGACCACATAAGCCTCTACGCCCTCGGAGCGAGCGATCTCGAGCCGCTTCTTGCGCAGCAGCCCAAACAGCGTGGCATCGGCCTCGTCGAGACCCTCTTGTTCCGCCTGGCCCTTGGCGTCGCGGGAGCGGGCGCGGGGCGCCTTTGGTGCCTCCGTCCTCAATCGCACGGTTTCGCGCCCCAGCAGGATTTCCTGGCCCTTCTCGGTGAGGCAAAAGCCGCCGTGCTCGGTGCTGGCTGTGGCCACGGCCTCGGCGGCGAAGAGCTGGCGGATGATGGAGGACCAGGCCTGCTTCGCGCGGTCCTTGCCCACGCCAAAGGTCTTCACGAGGTCATGCCCGTTGCGGCGGATGGCATCTGTCGCCTCGCCGGTCAGTACATCGGCGAGATAGCCCGCGCCGAAGCGCTGGCCGGTGCGATAGACCGCCGACAAGACCTTCTGGGCGTCGATGGTGCCGTCATAGAGTGACACCTCGCCCCGGCAGATATCGCAGCTGCCGCAAGGCGCACTGGGCTCGTCGAAATAAGCTAGCAATACCTGACGTCGGCAGGAGGACGCCTCGCAGAGCATGGCAAGACGCCCGAAGCGCTCGTTTTCAATGCGGCGGCGTTCATCGCTGATTGGCTTTTCCGCGATCTGGCGGCGGCGCAGGGCCATGTCCTCGACGCCGTAGAGCGTCAGCGTGGAAGCGGGCAGGCCGTCGCGGCCGGCGCGGCCGATCTCCTGGTAGTAGGCCTCGACGCTGCCGGGCATGTCGGCATGGGCGACGAAGCGGACGTCGGGCTTGTTGATGCCCATGCCAAAAGCGATGGTGGCTGCGACCACTATGCCGTCTTCCTGCAGGAAGCGATCCTGATTGCGCGCGCGGATGTTCTGGTCCAGCCCTGCGTGATACGGCACCGCCTCGAAGCCACTGGCATTGAGCCATTCGGCGGTTTTTTCAGTACGGTCGCGCGACGAGCAATAGACGATGCCGCTCTGCCCGCGTCTCGTCGAGAGGAAGGCCTCGAGCTGGCGGCGAGGCTGGTCC
Organism: Hyphomicrobiales bacterium; assembly: GCA_028290085.1. Taxonomy (GTDB): domain Bacteria; phylum Pseudomonadota; class Alphaproteobacteria; order Rhizobiales; family Beijerinckiaceae; genus Terripilifer. Next base: position 3,551 of record JAQGKN010000462.1, on the reverse strand, counting down.
TTGGCGGCGAAACGCAGATCGAGATTGGGCCTGTCGAAACTATGCACGAAAACCTTGGGCGTGCTGTCGAACAGGCGTCCGACGATGTCGTCGCGCGTGTTGCGGTCGGCGGTGGCGGTGAAGGCGATCACCTGCACATTGCCCATGGCCTCGACAGCCGTGCGGATCTGCCGATATTCGGGCCGGAAATCATGCCCCCATTCGGAGACGCAATGGGCTTCGTCGATGGCGATGCGGCGCACGCCCGCGCGGCGGAGAGCCTGATGCAGCCCATCCATGGCGAGGCGCTCGGGCGACAAGAAGAGCAGGCGCAATTCTACCGCCTTCAGTGCAGCCCAGGTATCGGCCGTTTCCTGCGCGTTGTTGGAGGAATTCAGAGTGCCCGCCGCGACGCCGAGGCTGCGCATCTGCTGCACCTGATCGCGCATCAGTGCGATCAGCGGCGAGACCACCAGCGTCAGCCCGTCATCCATCAGGGCGGGCAGTTGATAGCACATGGATTTGCCGCTGCCGGTCGGCATGACTGCGAGCACGGGATCGCCGTCGAGCACCGCGCCAATCACCTCGGCTTGACCGGGGCGAAAGGTCTCGTAACCGAAGACGGATTTCAGAAGCTCATAAGCCTTGGCGGGAAGATCTGTCATTTTTTTCAGGGGTTTCCCGTCGCGGCCGGCGACACGCGGGCGATGTGGCCCGGCGTGACGGCCAACTTGGTCGCGCGCGGCGCGATATCGGCGAAGGCGGCCGGATCTGCGCCCGTCATCCAGACCTGCGCGCCCAGACGCGCCAATCCGTCATAAAGGGCGGCGCGGCGCACCGGATCGAAATGGGCGGCGATTTCATCGAGCAGCACGAATGGCGCCATGCCGCTCATGGAGGCGACGAGCCGTGCATGGGCGAGCACGAGGCCGACGAGCAGCGCCTTTTGTTCGCCCGTGGAGGAGCGCGCGGCATCGGCATTCTTGGGACCGTGGCGCACCACGAGGTCACTCGCCTGCGGCCCGATGAGGGTGCGGCCCGCCGCAGCGTCGCGCCCGCGATTGGCGCGCAAAATCGCCCGGTATCGTTCTTCGACTTCCAGCGCCGGATGATCGGGGATCATCGCTTCGAGCGCGCCCGCCAACGCCAGTTCGGCCCAGGGAAAGGGCGAGGCATCGTCGCGTTCAGCGGCCACGAGACTTGCGAGACGCGACACGGTCTCGCTGCGCGCGGCGGCAACGGCGACGCCGAGTTCGGCGATTTCGCGCTCGGTGGCGTCGAGCCAATTGGTGTCGGAAGTCTGGTCTTCCAGCAGGCGGTTGCGGTTGCGCAAAGCGCGTTCCAGTGCGTTGACGCGCGGCGCGTGGTCCGCATCCACCGCCAGAACGAGACGGTCGAGAAAGCGGCGGCGCTCGCCAGCCGGCCCTGTGAAGAGCCCGTCCATCGCGGGCGTCAGCCACACAACACGCACATAGTCTGAAAAGGCACGCGCCGAGCCCACGGGCGTGCGGTCGATGCGGCATTTGCGGGTCTGTTGCAACCCAGATTCCGCTGGTTCGACGCCGGTGCCGAGCTGAACGCGCATGTCGTCGTCATCGACTTCGACCGAGACGGCCCAGCCGCCCGAGCCATCTTCCCGCGCGCAATCGGCGAGATCGGCCCGGCGCAGGCCGCGTCCCGGCGTCAAAAGCGAGAGGGCTTCGAGGATGTTGGTCTTGCCTGCACCGTTTTCGCCCGTGAGGACGATCAGATCGCCCTCTATCTCCAGATCGAGGCTCGCATAGGAGCGGAAATCGGAGAGGACGAGGCGTCTGACCTTGGGCCGGCGAATCGGCGCGACACAGGACGGGTCAAAAACGAAAGTCATGGGCCCGATGTCGCACGATCCGGCGCCTGGGGAAACCTGCGGCGGCGTCAAAGCGCGTGACGCTTTGACGCCGCGTGCAGATTTATACGCGCATTGGCATGAGAACGTAGAGCGCAGCCGCTCCGTCGCGGTCCTGGATCAGCGTCGGTGATCCAGGATCGGCGAGTTTGAAGACCGCCGTGTCAGAATCGAGCTGATTGGTGATGTCGAGTAGATAGCGCGCGTTGAAACCGATCTCGATCGGGCCGGCATCATAATCGACTTCCAGCTCCTCGGTCGCCGAACCCGAATCCGGGTTGGTGACGGACAACGTCAGACGGCCGTCGGCAAGCGACAATTTTACGGCGCGGCCACGCTCGGAAGAAATGGTCGAGACGCGATCGACCGCCGCCGCGAAGGGCGCGCAATCGATGACCAAACGCTTGTCGTTGCCTGAGGGGATGACGCGCGCATAATCGGGGAAGGTGCCGTCGATCAGCTTGGAGGTCAGCACCACGTCGCCGAAGGTGAAGCGGGCCTTGGTGGTCGAGAGCTCGAACCGCACTTCGGCATTCACGTCCTCAACGAGTTTCTGCACTTCAGCCACGGCCTTGCGCGGCACGATGATGCCGGGCATTCCCGCCGACCCCGCCGGTGCCGGAATTTCAACGCGTGCGAGCCGATGTCCGTCTGTCGCCACTGCGCGCAGCATGGTGTGCCCCTCGACCTCGGTCGTGTGCATGAAAATGCCGTTCAGGTAATAGCGCGTCTCTTCGGTCGAGATTGCGAACTGGGTTTTGTCGATCAGCTTCTTCAGGTCGCCAGCGGGCAGAGTGAAGCGATGCGTCAGGTCACCGGCGTTGAGATCCGGGAAGTCGCTCTCGGGCAAAGCTTGCAAGGTAAAGCGCGAGCGGCCCGAGCGCAGCAGCAGCTGGCCCGTGTCTCCGGCTGTCTCCAGCGAAACCTGCGCGCCATCGGGCAGCTTGCGCACGATGTCGTACAGGACATGGGCGGGCAGCGTGGTCGCGCCGGCCTGGCCGACATCGGCGCCGAGGCTTTCCGTCACTTCCAGGTCCAGGTCGGTCGCCTTCAGCAGAAGCCGGCCGTCGGCAGCCTGTAGGAGAACGTTGGACAGGATCGGGATCGTGTTGCGCTTTTCGACGACGCGGTGCACGTGACCCAGCGATTTGAGAAGCGCCGCTCTTTCGAGAGTGACTTTCATGGGCCCAGATCCATCCTAAAAACATGCGCACGTGCCCCAGCCGGAGTGCCGGGGGCGCGACTTTGACGCGGAGGGCGGCGCAGGGCAAGCGCGACCTTGGCCGACTTGCCCTATGGCGGCGGGTCTTCCCCACTTTTCTAAAGGCCTGCGTGAGGAAGCACGCGCGACCGATCAGACTTAACCGGCCCTTAATCCGCCGAGATTAATCTCGACAGATGGCCGTTGTCCAACATCGGGATCGGCAACGCGACCATGACAGATAAAGCGGGCGCTATGGGGAGCAAGCGACGCGAACCGGAGATCACACGTGGCGACCGCGACTTGCGGGCCGCGCCGGACGATCGCGTCGCTGGCGGCAAGCGGCGCGCCAAGGGAGAGCGGATAGAACCCCACCTTGGGACACGCGGCCGCAGCGAACTGATCGCCACACGTGACGAGGAGGACGAGACGTCCATGGGCCGTTCGGCGAAAAAGGGTGGCAAGACCCGCTCCCGCGAACGCGAC